>NZ_JAHUTS010000015.1:0-124866 GCF_019209835.1 Enterovibrio paralichthyis
AGGAGGCGATACATCATGTGTTGCCCATTAAGCGAGAAGATCGAATATACCCGAGAGCCGTGAAGCCTAAGGCAAAGAAATACCCCAATAAAAAGAAAGCCAGTCAGCTTAACTGACTGGCATTAGGACATGCCCCCCTTATCTCTGTTACAGGCCGTATTTCTTCGCGTAGCCAGTGATGTTCTCGTAGGCGGTTTTCGCGTAAGTCAGTGGGTGTGCTTTCGCAGGATCCTGCTCTGCTTCCACCAGCAGCCAGCCTTTGTAATCGCGCTCTTTCAGTGCTGCGAATACATCGTCATAGTTCACGTCACCCGTGCCAGGTACGGTGAATACACCGTCCAGTACTGCATTCAGGAAGGATTTGTCTGCTGCGCGCGCCGCGTTCATCACGTCCAGACGCAGATCTTTGAAGTGCATGTGGCCGATACGGTGACCCCAGCGTTTGATCATGGTGACTGGGTTGCCGCCGCCGTAAGTGATGTGGCCGGTATCCAGAGTCAGGAATACAGAGTCACCGGTCATTTCCATCAGCATGTTGATGTCGTCTTCGGTTTCAACGATGGTGCCCACGTGGTGATGGAAAGACAGTTTGATGTCGTGCTCGTTCAGCAGGTAATCCGCCACACAAGTCAGTTTCTCACCGTACATCTTCCACTCTTCCATAGAGAGGATGACGCGTTTGGACAGTGGGGTGTTGATGTCGCCGTGAACAGTGTTGCTCACTTCGCCAAATACCATGGCTTTACAGCCTGCCGCTTTCAGCAATTTGATGTGCTCCTGCATGGCTGCGATTTCTTCGTCAGCAGACAGTTTCATCAGGTTGCCGCTGTACCAACCAGACGCCAGCACCAGGCCGTGTTTAGCCAGCAGAGGGATCAGCACTTCAGGTTGACGTGGGTATTTGGTGCCCAGTTCTGTGCCGGTAAAACCCGCTTCTGCCATTTCACTCAGGCAAGTTTCCAGTGGGATATCACCGCCCAGTTCAGGCATGTCATCGTTGGTCCAGGTCAGTGGGCTAATTCCGTATTGCACATTGCTCATAATCAATCTCCAGAGAGTAAGCGTTCTATTTTTTGTTTTGACGATAAGACGCTGGCTTTCGCATGGCAGCTGTAACAGCAATCTTCGTTAATCTGGAAATCACACTAACGAAAAAAAATGAAAATGAAAAATATTTTTCACCTTTGGATTTTTACCTGAAAAACCGGAGACGGAGATGAAAAAAGCCAGACGCGACGCGCCTTTGGTTGCATATTTGACACAGATCTCAATAATATTAAATCGTTATATTTCAATTATTTACTTAAATATCGACAGATGAAAAATGTTTTCCATTATTTGATGGCGGTAACACTTTACCCGCCAAGTAAACAGAATGAAAAACCACCTTATACAATCCATTAACATTCGAGTGTTGATTTGTTTTGGAAAAATATTTTCAAATAAAACTAACAGGGAAAACTGATTCTGGAGGCAGTGGAGCGAGGCCACATTTCTCGACCTTGCAGGGAAGCAGATTGGCAATCTATGACAGGGCGCTGCGCATAAGATGTCGGAATGCATTACAAGAAACACAAAGCAACAACATGCCCCCTTGAGGGAAAATTCCAGGTATAGCTATGCTCGATAAAATGGCGTTTTTCGTGTCGGTGATCCGCACAGGTTCGATTTCTGCGGCCGCACGACAGTTCAACATTTCCGTCTCTGCCGGCAGCCGCTGGCTGCAGGATCTCGAACAGCACTTTGGCACCCAGCTGTGTTACCGCTCCAACCGTTTGCTGGAAGCAACACCGGCAGGCCAAACCCTTTATGAAGAGTTTTCGCCGATTGTTGACAGCGCCGAGCGGGTCACCCGGAAACTGGAGGATTTTCAGGACACGGAAAAAGGTCACCTCAACATTGCCTGCACCCCGGTGTATGCCAACCATTTCCTGATGGAAAAACTGGCCGGTTTTTCACGGGATAACCCCAAAGTCACCTTCAACCTCAACATCACGCCTTGGGCACTCGACCATGCCGCCACGTCGGATTTGATGATCAGTGCCAACGCCAGTTATCAGGGGTATCGGGAGAAAGACCTAATGCTGGTCAAACGCGAATTGTTGCAAACCCCTTTCGTGGTGGTTGCCTCGCCTGGCTATCTAAGCGCGTATGGCGCACCTTCACACCCTGACGAACTGAAATCCCACCAGTGCCTTGTCGCAACCACGCTGACAGGCAGTAACGACTGGATTTTCAAACAGCACCTGGAAACCCTGATTATCAAAGTGCCAAAAACCATCGAGGTCAGCGACAGTGACCTTCTGCTTCAGGGTGCATTGAACGGGGTGGGCATCGCTTACCTGCCAAACTTTGTGGTTGAGCCAGCAATCATGGATGGCAGGCTGGATGTGTTACTGGCGGATTATGAAACCAGCATCTGGAGCCTTAATCTCTATTACCATTCGCCACAGACGGCGTCTGCCGCTGCAACCAAATTTAAAAACCACCTGTTGGATTTCCCGTTATAAACCCTGCCCCGGCAAAGAACGGGGCTGATTGATTCTTCTTTTCTGCTGTTTCTTTTCCCTCTTCTGCCCTTCAACGCATCCAATCAACAGTGTGTTTAAGCCCACAAATGCACTTTGCATTTTTGCAAAGAGGCTTTGATTTCCCGTCCGTATAAAAAACCCGGCAAGCTTTTTAGACTGCTGTTAAACAACATCATCAGGAGAAAGGGCATGGAACGAATCTATATCGTGGCGGCAAAACGGACGCCGATTGGCAGCTTCAACGGCGCACTTTCCGCCGTGTCAGCGGTTGAGCTGGGTGCCTGTGCGATGAAAGGCGCACTGGAACAAGTCGAGTTATCCCCTGAGCACATTGACGAAGTGATTGTGGGCAACGTGCTCACCGGCGGCGCAGGCATGGGCCCGGGCCGTCAGGCAGCGATAAAAGCCGGGATCCCTGATTCCGTTCCCGCTTACACCCTGAACATGATTTGCGGCAGCGGCATGAAAACCGTGCTGGATGCAGCAGCGCACATCCGCGCCGGTGATGCTGAAGTTGTTATGGCCTGTGGTATGGAAAGCATGTCCAACGCACCATTCATTGCAGATGGGCAGGTAAGACGCGGCTACCGCATGGGTCATCAAACCCTTGAAGACAGCATTATCAAAGATGGCCTGACTGACGCCTTCCACCACTATCACATGGGCATCACCGCCGAGAACATTGCCAAACGCTTCGACATTTCAAGACTGGAGCAAGACACCTTTGCCCTCGCCAGCCAGCAAAAAGCCGCGGCGGCGCTGGAAAACGGCGACTTTGAAGCCGAAACCGTGCCTGTTACCGTCACTGTCCGCAAGCGCCAGACTGACGTCACCGCCGATGAATATCCAAAACTGGACTGCACACTTGAAGGACTGCAAAGCCTGCGTCCTGCCTTTGATGCACAGGGCAGCGTGACAGCGGGGAACGCATCCGGCATCAACGACGGCGCTTCCGCTATCCTGCTGGCATCGGAAACCGCCGTAAAACGCCACGGCCTGACACCTCTGGCGGAAGTGGTGGAGTATGGTCAGGGCGCACTCTCACCGGAGTTTATGGGGCTTGGGCCGGTATCTGCTATCGCCAACACCCTTGCCAAAGCCGACATGGCGCTGCAGGACATCGGTGTGTTTGAACTCAATGAAGCGTTTGCCGCTCAGGCTATCGGGGTTAACCGCGAACTTGCCGCCCAGCACCAGGTAGACGAACAGTGGCTGCTGGAGCGCAGCAACCTCAGCGGCGGTGCTATTGCCCTCGGCCACCCAATTGGTGCGTCCGGCAACCGCATTATCACTACTCTGGTTTACCAACTTCAGCGCACTGGCGCGACGTTCGGCCTCGCCTCCCTTTGCATTGGTGGTGGCATGGGTACAGCCATTATTCTCAAACGTTGCGAGTAAGGAAAAGCCATGAAAAAAGCAGCCAACAAAGCGCAACTGGCGCCCCTTTTTAAAGACGGCATGACCATCATGATCGGTGGCTTCATGGCGACAGGTGCCCCGGAAAAACTGATTGATTTGCTGATTGAGCTGGATATCAAAGACATCACCCTGATCAGCACTGATACTGGCTCGCCCGGCAAAGGTTCCAGCCGACTGATTGCAGAGCGCCGGGTAAAAAAACTCTACGCTTCACACATTGGCACCAATCCGGAAACCGGCCAGCAGATGAATGACGGCGTGCTGGACGTGGAACTTTGCCCACAAGGCACGCTGGCAGAGCGCATCCGTAGCGGCGGCGCTGGGCTTGGCGGCGTACTGACGCCAACAGGTCTTGGCAGTTCCGTGGCGGAAAACAAACCTGTGGTGGAAGTTAACGGCGTGCCCTATCTGCTCGAAACACCACTTCGTGCCGATATCGCCCTGATCCGCGGCTCTCTTGTCGATACGCGCGGCAACATTGTTTACAAGGGCACCACGCAAAACTTCAACCCGCTGATGGCCACCGCCGCCGACACAGTGATCGTCGAAGCCGGGCAGTTGGTCGAACTGGGCGAGATTGCGCCGGAAGCGGTGCATACGCCAAGCCTGTTTGTGAATTACATCCTGATGGAGAACGACTAATGGACAAGCAACTCGACAAAAACGTTCTGCGCAGACGCATTGCCTGGCGAATTGCCCGTGAAATGAAGGATGGACATATCGTCAATCTCGGCATTGGGCTCCCTACCCTTGTCGCCAATGAAGTCGACAAAGAAATTGAACTGCTGCTGCAGGCCGAAAACGGTCTGCTGGGTATCGACAGCCTCGCCGAAGGCGAGCACATTAACCCGGATTTAGTGAACGCAGGCGGTCAATATATCACTGCTGTCACCGGTTCCTGTTGCTTCAACAGTGCAGATTCCTTTGCCATCATCCGCGGCGGGCACGTCGATATCACAGTGCTGGGTGCATTGCAGGTGGATGAAAAAGGCAACCTCGCCAACTGGATTATCCCGGGGAAAATGGTGCCAGGCATGGGCGGCGCAATGGATTTGGTGGTCGGCGCGAAAAAGGTGATCATCGCCATGGAGCACACCGCCAAAGGCAAACCCAAGCTGCTGCGTGATTGCACCTTGCCACTCACCGCCGTCGCGCAGGTGGACATGATAGTGACTGAGATGGGCGTCTTTACCATCACACCGAAAGGAATGGAAATCACCGAAATTGCGCCGGAATTTACCCTGGAAGAAGTGCAAGCTGCCACGGAAGCGACGCTGATTGTGCCGGAAACGCTGAAGACTATGTTGACGCCGGATGCGCCTGCGGCAGCGTAACCCACATAAAACCAGAGTCACCTCCACACACTCTGGAAACACAAGTGCCACCTTCGCGGTGGCACTTTTATCGGCAACAAAGTTAGAGTTTTATCGTCGCGCCAGTTTGCATAGACAAAATCGCGGCGTCAGCGAGCGCGAGAGCGCGTTCTCCATCGTCACCGCTGCAACTTGGCTTGGCGCCTTTCAACACTTCTACGAAATGCAGCCATTCCGCCGCAAACGCCTGTTCATAACGTTCGAGGAAGAAGTGTTTCGGTGTCGCCAATTGCTGGCCGTGCTGGGTGCTTGAAACCAGGGCATTCTCCGTGATGTTGCCTACCTGCAACATGCCTTTTTCGCCATGGACTTCAATACGCTGATCGTAGCCATAACCGGAGCGGCGGCTGTTGTGGATGGTCGCCATCGCCCCGGAGGCAAACGTCAGCACAACCACACCGGTGTCTATGTCCCCGGCTTCGCCGATGGCAGGATCGACCTTACAACTGCCGTGGGCGGTTACGGCAATCGGTTCTTCTCCTACCAGGAATCGCGCCATATCCAGATCATGTATGGTCATATCTCTGAACATTCCGCCGGAGGATTTGCTGTACTGCGCTGGCGGTGGCGCTGGATCCCGGGAGGTAATGATCACACTCGCGATTTCGCCCAGATCACCCCGTTCAAGTGCACTTTTCAGGGAAGAAAAATGGGGGTCAAACCGGCGGTTAAAGCCGATAAGGAAAGGCACCTGATGCTGGTTCACCACGGCCAGACAATCCCTGACTCGCGCCGCATCCAGATCGATGGGTTTTTCACAGAAAATCGCTTTACCGGCTTTGGCTGCTCGCTCAATCAAATCGGCATGGGTATCGGTAGACGAGCAGATACAGACAGCGTGAACATTGTCGTCGGCCATGGCCTCTTCGACAGTTTGCCGTTTCACGCCGGGATAAGCGGCGCAGAAAGCCTCGGCATAAGCGTCATAAGGTTCTATGAGGGAATAAATTCTGGTTTCTGGATTCTGTTCTATGTTGGCCGCATGCACCTTGCCAATGCGCCCTGATCCGAACAATGCAATGTTAAACATGGAAGGTTTCCTTATCTTGTCACGCAAAAAAGCCCGCGCTTTCAGGCACGGGCACATGTACTGCCCAAATCAGTCAAACAGACGTTGCATACCGTCGAGCATGCCGGTGGCGATATCGTAATAATCCCCTTCCCACATCTGGTCGTTGAGATACTCGCCGGAGTAGAAGCCGTCGTAGCCGGTTTGGCGTATCGCATCGACCCACTCTTTCAAGGGGATCTCGCCTTGTCCGATCAAATAGCCGCGCAGGGCTTTTTCATCAGGCCACGCTTCACCTTCAGCGGGACGCTTCCCGTCAGAAATATGCACGTTGAAAATGAGTTCAGGGTCGATAGCGGCCATCTGGTTTAATGTGGCACCACGGCATGCCCAAAGGTGCCAGGTATCAAGCACAAAACCAAAGTTCCCGCGACCAACCGTGTCATAAAGGCGGTAATAGTCTTCGAGTTTGGCAATCGGCGTCCAGGCTGCACCTTCGTACTGGAAACGGATGCCGTAATCCTTACCGATATCGGCGATTTGACGGATGTTCTGCGCGGTCAGCGTAATGTTCTGCTCGGTGGTTAAACCGTTCAGTCTTTCAAACGCATTCAGCTGGATGGTTGGCGCACCAATCTCTTTGGCAAACCGGCACAGGATTTCAGCATCCTGAAACAGCTGGCGCTGTCCGGCCTTATCCGTGACTTCAATCGCGCCAATGATGTCTATGGCGGTGGGGACAATCTGGAACGCCGCCAGACGCTGTTTGAATTGCTCTGCAGTCAACCCGGCGTTGATATAGCGCCACAGCTTTTCAGTATGAATCTCAAGCCCCTGATAGCCCGTTTCTTTTGCCAGACGGATATCAGACATCACATTGCTGTGCAGTGAACACATTCCATGGAGTGCAAAACGCATCGACTTCTCCTCACTTCAGTTCATAGACAAATTGGCATGAAAGCGAAATAGCAAGATGTTCACTGACATGAAACAGCACGCCTTCTATCCCCCACCATCAATCTAATCAAAAATCCATCACATGAAAAATATTTTTCACTCAATGGTAGCCTAATTTGTCGCAACAGAAATCCGTCAAACTTCCCGTTGCACAAGCCTCCAACGACAAGCATGACTCAGATCTCAAATATTTTTATCTTTAATTTTCATATATTTAAAATCACATGCAGATAAGTGATAAATTTCTTTTTATTTGATTGGCGTAACACTTCAGGCCAAAAAACGAACAAAGCCTTGTCGATGTATCAAAAGTAAGAATAAGATTATCGCAACCGACAAATGAAAAATATATTTCAAACATACCTACAAACATAAAACGTCGGCCTGTTAGACATCCAATACCCGTACCCTACAACCGGCGTATTGGCCGTAACCCAAAAGGACCTTATTCGATGGTTAAGCGCCTACTTGGGGATCTAATAAAGGATTAAAAAATGGAAGCTAAATCCAAGTCCGAAACCCGAAAATATAACTTTGCCTACATCGTGAGAATTTGCTGCATCGCCGCTCTGGGTGGGATATTGCTGGGCTATGACACGGCCGTAATATCTGGAGCAATTGGCCCAATCCGGGACTATTTTGCACTCACTCCAGCCCAAACTGGCTGGGCTGTGTCCAGTGTAGTTTTGGGTAGTATTCTCGGCGCCGTTGGTGCCGGATGGGTCTCTCTCAAATACGGCCGACGCAACACCCTCTTTATCGCTGCCATCCTTTTCATCATCTCCGCCATCGGCTCTGCCCTCGCCACGACCTTCACCTTCTACACAGTTCTTCGTATCGTTGGCGGTGTCGCCGTCGGTCTGGCCTGTGTGGTTTCACCCATGTACATGTCTGAAGTCGCCCCGAAAGACTACCGTGGACGCGCGGTCAGTATGTTTCAGCAATCTGCTGTTATTGGCCAAACGGGTGTGTTCTACGTCAACTACCTGATTGCAAAAGGCATGTCTGAGACTTGGCTGGTGGACATGGGCTGGCGTTGGATGCTGGGTTCGGAAGTGATTCCGGCGGCACTGTTTGCAGCCTTACTGTTCCTTATTCCCGAATCACCACGCTGGCTGGTGCTGAAAGGCAAAGTGGCGCAAGCGAAAGACACCTTGGCCCGTATCTCAAATCCTGCCCACGCTGATAAAGTGATTCAGGAAATTCAGGACTCCCTCAAAGAAGCCCGTGGTGTGAAGAAAAACCAGGTCAGCCTGCGCTCCCCGCTACTGTTTGCGATTTTGGTTATCGGTACCTTCGTGGCAGCCGCCCAGCAACTGACCGGTATCAACGTCATCATGTACTACACACCGGAAATCCTGAAACCTATCACGGGCTCAACTGAAAACGCTCTGTTCCAGACTACGTTTGTCGGTATTGTCTTTATCGCCGGTAACGCGATGGGTATGTACCTGATTGACAAAGTTGGCCGCCTGCCGCTGATGAAGTGGGGTACCCTGGGCTGTGCATTTGGCATGTTCATTGTTGGCTACGTGCTGTACCAACAAACCGAAGGCTACGCTGCACTGTTTGCCCTGTGTCTGTATGTGGTTTCCTACGCGGTATCCTGGGGCTGCGCATGCTGGACGATGATTTCCGAAATCTTCCCGAACAGCATCCGCTCAAGGGCGATGGCCATTGCCGTCGGCGCCCAATGGTTCACCGGCTTCATCGTGACCCAGTCCTTCCCAATGCTGAATGAAAACCCTTACCTGAAAGAGCAATTCAACGGTGCCTTCAGTTTCTGGCTGTTCGCGATACTGTCCATCATCTGTATGTACATCGTCGTGAAATATGTCCCTGAAACGAAGGGGGTCAGCCTGGAGAAAATGGAAGCCGCAATGGCGAAAAAACTGGGTAAAGAAGCGCCCCAAGAGCAACCTGAGCAACCTGAGCAACCTGAGCAAGCAACGGTTTAATAGCTGCTTCCCATAAAAGACAAAGGCCGCTGAGTCATCAGCGGCCTTTGTCATCTCTCATCGTTTCGGATCTTGGTCGACAAATCTTGAAAAATCCCGCATCAGTAAATGTCTGGCTGATGCGGGATTTGAACTTTCGCGGATTAATTCACCTGCTGGCGCAGGATGTATTTCTGCACTTTGCCGGTGGAGGTTTTCGGCAGTGCGGTGAAGATAAATTTCTTCGGCACCTTAAAGTGCGCCATCTGGCTGCGGCAAAACGCGACTAGGTCGTCCTGGGTCAGGTACTTCTCTTCCTTAACCTTCACGAAAGCACACGGCACTTCGCCCCACTTTTCATCGCTCATCGCAATGACGGCCACTTCTTCAATATCTGGGTGACGGTAAAGCACGTCTTCAATTTCGATACTGGAGATGTTTTCGCCGCCGGAGATGATGATGTCTTTTGAGCGGTCTTTGATTTCGATGTAGTTGTCTTCATGCCATACCGCCAGATCGCCGGTGTGGAACCAGCCCTCTGCCAATGCTTCATCTGTGGTGGACGGGTTCTTGAGATACCCTTTCATCACAATGTTGCCACGCAGGAAGATCTCACCCAGTTCCGTGCCGTTTTTAGCGACAGGTTTCATGGTTACCGGATTGGCGACCATCAGCTCACCCTGCATCGGCGCTCGCACACCCTGACGGGCTTTCATCCGGGCACGCTCCTGGTTATTGAGGCCATCCCAGCTGCGCTGCCAGTCACACACCACACATGGACCGAAGGTTTCGGTCAAGCCGTAAACGTGGGTCACTTCAATACCCAGTGCTTCCATACCTTCAATCACTGACGCTGGCGGCGCGGCACCGGCGGTCATTGCCTTTATTTGGTGGTCGATACCCGCTTTCAGGCTGGCATCGGCGTTGTTCATCATGTTCAGCACGATGGGCGCTGCACAGAAGTGGCTGACCTTGTTCTCGCGGATAGAGTCGAAAATCGCATCTGCGCGAACATGGCGAAGGCAGACACTCACGCCCGCCGCCGCCGCGATTGTCCACGGGAAACACCAGCCATTGCAGTGGAACATCGGCAAGGTCCAGAGGTAAACCGGATGTGAGCCCATATCCCACGACATGATGTTGCTGACCGCATTCAGGTATGCGCCGCGGTGGTGATACACCACGCCTTTCGGGTTGCCAGTGGTGCCTGACGTGTAGTTGAGGGAAATCGCCTGCCACTCATCACTCGGAGGCCAGTATTGGTAATCTGGGTCACCGTCGAGAATAAACTCTTCATAGGTCAGTTCGCTGATCAGGCTGCCTTCACCAAACAGAGGATCGTCAATGGCAATTACCAGCGGGCGGTGGGCGATCATCTTGAGCGCTTTGCGCACGACATCCGAAAACTCTTTGTCGACGATAACGACCTTGCTTTCTGCGTGCTGGAACATAAACGCAATCGCATCCGCATCAAGGCGGGTATTGATGGTGTTCAGGACAGCGCCACACATGGGCACGCCAAAATGCATCTCAAACACTTCCGGCAGGTTCGGTGCCACGACTGAAACCGTGTCACCTTCACCAATCCCCTGCTTTTGCAGTGCAGAAGCAAGGCGGCGGCAACGCTCTTCCGTTTCACGCCAGGTTTTATGGATACTACCGTGCACGGTCGCCGTGTAGTCAGGGTAGACACTGGCCGCCCTTTCCAGAAAACTCAGTGGGCTCAGGCTTTCATAATTGGCAGGGGTCTTCTCCAGACCGATTTCGTAAATGTTGTGTTTGTTCATTGCGATCCTTCCTTATTGCCCGGCATTCACCGGGCAAAACATTCCCAAGTTAATCAGCTTTCAACCACTTCAATCGGTTCTTCTTCCGCTTTCTCTTCAGCGCCTTTTCTGCGCCATTCGATCAGGAAGTAGAGTGCGATACCTGCCAGCAAGCCATAGCCTGCGCCATAGACCGCCAGTACCACGCCCATGGTGCCCGCTACACCCATTTGGGTAGCGTTGCGCACTTGCTCAACACCGACAGAGATACACAGGTAGCCGGTGATAAGCAGGGTGATAGACAGGGCGATAGGCAGAACGGGCTTGAACAGCGTGATGAGCGGCAGAGCGAACAGGGCGATGAAGCCGACAATCCAGAACACGCCTGCACCGCTGTAGATGCTGTCCATGGCGCTGCGTCCGTGGCGGTAACGTTCGGCAATGGTCGCCATGGCGCCCGTGAACAAGGGGCCTGCCAGACCTGGGTACGGTGCAAAGAAGGAATGGATAAGGTTGCGCAGCGCAGTCACCAGGTGAACACGGTCAACGTTAACGTCGATATGCTCGTCAGGGCGCAGGTGGTCGACGCGATCCAGCAAGCTCTTGCCGACAATGATGTCACCAAAAGCAATCACATAGGCGATCAACGCAGTCGGCAACGCCAGCCAGAGCATTTCCAGTGTTGGCAGCCCGACGGTAAACGGCAGGTAATCAATCATTTTGCCAAACGCTGGGGTAGAAAAACCAAATTCAATATTGGGAAGTGGGTATTCGCTGACCATCCAGCCCACTGCCATCGCAACCAGTGTGCCCGGCACCATGCCATATCCTGCAATCACTTTTGCCCATTTGTGGTTGTCGACATAATCACGGAAGTTCAGGGAGAACAGCACGTAAGCGGTGACCAGGAAACCAATAACGAGGGAGATGGGCGTGGAAGCCAAACGCCCGCCTTCACTGATTTCACCGGTCAGTGCTGCAATACCCGCCCCCATCAGGATGCCTGCTTTGATGGAGTCAGGGAATAAGTCCACCAGCTTACTGCCAAGGCGGGTAATACCCAGAATAAAGAAGATGGCAGTGACAAGAAGCTGCAGCCCAACCAAAGCGCGGATGGCTTCAGGGCCAGGTTCAAAGTTGCCCAGGAAGAGCAGCACGACGGGGATTGCTGGGGTTATCCAACCCGGCACCATGGGCACGCCAAGCAGGTTTGGCAGCATAAAGCCGATGCCACACACGACCACATAAGCAAGCGCGACGTCGTAAGGCAGGCCGAGGTATTTTTCCAGTAAAGGGATCATCGCCATGCCGACCACAAACATGATCATGCCCTGGATGGTTTCCGCCATTTCCCAGCGGTAGTGAATAAACGGTAAACGGATCTTAAACGGCCCAGCCGGCCAGTAAGGTTGCTCCATTCCATGAGAGCGTTTGATGACTGACATGCTTACTCCTGTTTATTGGTAGGGTTGTGTTCTTTGCCTCTACCAGAGCAATGCCAGTGCCAATGTTAATTTCTTGTAGCACCAAGATGACAATTTGGCTAATTCGCGAAAAATGGCATGTTTAATATTCCCATTACACACCTTGATTTAAAAGACAAAAACGAATAACCGGCCGTTTTAAATTCAACCCCTCCGACCAGTCAAAAATGTTAATAGATGGTAATACCATCAGGTGTACGGTTAAGCGCGAAGATGAGCGGTTGAGCGCTTTCCGCTCAAAGGTTTGAGCGCTATGCGCTCGGTGCGCTCAACCTGTTTTTCAAGGGGTGGCAGGTGTTGATGAGATGGCAGGCGGATAAATCTTCCACTCGCCAAGCATGCGCGTCGCTGGCCAGAATCCATCAGTTTTCACCGTTGTGCCCACCGCGTGATATTGCATGATTTTGTGGGTTTCTGGGTCGATGTATGAGCGGAATCCCTCCGGGTCTTCCGGCAGAGCGACTTCAAGGCCAGGGATGGCGTCACGCATTCCCGTCAGGGTTTTCTGTGGGGATTGTTGCCAGGCCGTGTCGAGCACACGGATCACCGTGTAAGCATCCTGCGCAATAAAGGTGGGAAAACGCTGGGTTTTGCTGAAAAACGCGCTGACATAGCGCTGGTTCCGGGAAGTTTCAGGCCAGTTAACATGGGAGCGGCCAGACAATACCAGCCCTTCCGGTAAGGTATCCCCCAGACGGGAAAGGACGAAGTATCCACCGCCGGTATCAAAGTTCACAAAGTGGGTTTTCTCCAACAATCCGGCGTTGGCTGCCTGCTCCAGAAAACTGACCAAATCCCGCGTCCAGTGACCGCTGACCAGCACATCTGGCGGGTCTTCCAACAACGCTTTAATGTAAAGGTGATAGTCGGTTTCACCCAGCAAGCTGTAAAGCTCATCCTTAACCCGGTACTCCACCTTGTGGCGTTTAAGGCTCGCCATCATGGTCTGCCAGATCTGGTGGCCGTATTCGTAGTCGGGCCCAATGTAGGAAACCGTCTCCCATCCCTCTGACTGCTTTAAATCACGCAGATAACGCGCACCCGCATCGCTGGACTGGGAGGCGTCATTATTGAGGTGAAAATACCAGGGATGGCGCTCCCCTTCGGTTAACCGCGCTGAACTGTGCCCTGCCCCCAGAAAGAGCCGCTGGTGTTTTAGGGCAAGCTGGGACACCTCAAGGGCGATATTGGAATTGACCACACCACACAGCACTTCGACCCCACGGTCGATAAAATCCTGCGCGATTTCCTTGGAACGGAACTGTTTGCCCATGGTATCGGCCACATACACCCGCATCTTTGGCGACAGCGGCTCTGCCTCTAATTCTTCGAGTGCCAGCTCCAACGCCACAACCGCATCGTTGCCCCAAAGGGCAGAAGGCCCTGTCAGCGGATACATACAGCCCACCTCAAAGTCTGCGTCCCGTTCACTCGCCCCAAGCACGATATCTGCCCGGCTTATGCTGCTAAATAGCAATACGCCGATAGCCAGAACATGGGAATTCCAGGGTTTCATGCTTCAATGCCCAGCTTCTGCAAGCGCCGTTTCAGCGCATGGCGGGAAATGTTCAGCAGTTTGGCGGCATTGCCTTTGTGCCCACCGCTTTCACGTAGCGCCCCCAGAATAATGCGTTTTTCCTCGCTGGCGAGTTGGGCGGAAATATCATCGGAAAGAGGCAGTTCCGGTTCAGCATCATCATAGCTTTTAGCCGTTGCCTGATCGGCAAGCACTTCTGCAGGCAAATATTCGGGCAAAATGTCATGCCCGGCATAGAGGACAGATAGCCGCTCAACCAGGTTTTTCAGCTCCCGGATATTGCCCGGCCATGAATAGGCCTGCAGCAACGCAAGTGCTTGCGGCGTGAAAGCAATGGGCGCAGATGCTGCCGTG
This sequence comes from Enterovibrio paralichthyis, assembly GCF_019209835.1. Taxonomy (NCBI): domain Bacteria; kingdom Pseudomonadati; phylum Pseudomonadota; class Gammaproteobacteria; order Vibrionales; family Vibrionaceae; genus Enterovibrio; species Enterovibrio paralichthyis. The sequence goes on from NZ_JAHUTS010000015.1 coordinate 14,368, forward strand.
TACTGGCGGGAGAAATGCGTAAGAAGCAGTGGAATATCCGCAGCCCGCTCGGCCAGTGCTGGCAATGTCATTGGCATCACATTCAGGCGATAGTAAAGATCGGCGCGGAATCGCCCTTCATCCACCGCTTGGGAAAGTTGACGGTTTGTCGCAGCAATCACGCGGACATTGGCCTGTTTTTCAAGAGTCGAACCCACCGCGCGGTAACGCTGGCTTTCGAGAAAAGAGAGCAACTTGGCTTGCAGAGGCAGTGTCAGTTCACCCACCTCATCCAAAAACAGGGTGCCGCCATCGGCCACTTCAATCAGCCCTGCGCGGGATTTGTTCGCCCCGGTATAAGCGCCCTTTTCCACCCCAAAAAGCTCAGATTCCAACAGGCTTTCCGGCAGCGCCGCGCAGTTCACTTCCACAAATGCCTTATCCGCCAGCGCGCTGAGGCGATGAATTTCCGCAGCCGCGGCGGTTTTACCTGTGCCCGACTCACCCAGCAACAACACGGTTTTGGCCGGGCTTTTGGCAATCAGTGCCAGGTCTTTTACCAGCTTGGCCATCACCGGTGTTTCGCCAATCAAACCTTCCGGTTCGCCGGTTGTTGCACGCAGGTGTTTGGCAAGCTGGGATTTCAGTGCCTTGATATCAAAAGGTTTGGTGATGAAGTCTTTCGCCCCCTGCTTCACTGCATCCACCGCAGTTTTGATATCCCCGTGGGCTGACATCATAAACACCGGGCTGTCCGGTAACATGGCAATCAAGCGTTGCAGGGGGTTGAGATCTTCACTGTCCGGCAGCCTGAGATCGAGCAAGATGGCGTTTGGCTTCAGCGACATGGCTTTGCCCAGCCCCTCTTTGGCGCTGTGGGCCACTTCAATGTGGATCGCGGGGTCGCGCAACGCGATTTGCAGCGAACGGGTCAGCGCCACTTCGTCATCAATGATCAGCAATGACGGTAGGTTCACGTCAGGATCAGATGCGGTAGTCTGGTTCACAAATTGACTCCCTGTTAAATCTCAGTACAACCTGAGTGCCCTTTCCGGGCTGGCTGTAAAATTCCAAAGCAGCCTTGTTCATTTCAGCAAGGCGGTGTGACACAGAAAGGCCAAGCCCGGTTCCTGTGGTCTTGGTGGTGTAAAACGGCTGGCTGACTGTGGCGATTTGATGCGTATCCATCCCACAACCTTCATCACTGACTTCCAGACAAACCGTGTTTTCCTGCTCAACCGCCCGCAACCCAATGTTGCTGCCGGGCGCGGAGGCATCCAGCGCATTGATCAACAGGTTCATCAGGATTTGCTGGATTTGATTTTCATCGGCAAAAACCTGGCGCGTTTTATCACAATCTACATGTAATGTGATCCCCCGTTCTTTTGCCATGGGCGATACCAGCGACGCCAAACGGCGAACAATGGATTGCAGACAAACTGCTTTCGTCTCGGGATCCGGCGGGCGGGCATATTCTAACAGGTCGGTAATAAGCTGGTTGATGCGGTCAATCTCCCCCACCATCAAAGACTGTAACTCTGCATCTTCAGGCCGGCTGTCCGGCAGGGTTTGCACACACACTTTGATGGTCGCCAGCGGGTTTCTTATCTCGTGCGCGATTCCGGTGGCGAACTCGCCCCACACCGCTTTGCGTTCCGCTTCTCCCCTTGCCAGCAGCAGGGAATCCAGATGAGACGTCATGCGGTTGAACGCCCGCGCTAACAAGGAAATTTCATCGTTCCCCGAAATGGGCAGCGTGGTTTTCCAGTGCCCTTCCGACACCGCATTCGCCGCGTCAATCAAGGGGAAAACGCGGCGACGTACCCGTTTCACCAGAAAGTAGAAAAATGCCGATACCAACAGGAGCACCAAGCCTGCCATGATCAAAACCAGAATACGTTCCTGATCACGCTCAAGCACCGGGGGCGTAATGCTGACGTTGACCAAGGACCAGTCGGAAAACAACGGAAGTTCCGCACTTCGGATTTTCGGGCTCGGTACTAACCTTCCTAACGCATCAAAACAGGCACTGGCTTCACCGCTTCCGCGGCAGAGAACGACATCGTCACCGGGTGAGCTGGCAAGGTAGCTGGTCAAACTTGCCAGACGTAACTGAAAGCCGAGATACCCGGAAACCCGCCCCTGTTGCTGGGGACTCTGTACGGGCAATACCATCAAGTACCAGGCCGACTTTCCCGGCGAGGCCGGTTTGGGGCCAATCAACATCGCAGCGCCAAACTGGGTTTGGGGCAGACTTTCAATATCAAACTGCCCCTCTCCCCAATACGGATACCCACTGGCGCTTTGCCCCGGCACGGTGTTGACCAGTTGCCAATCCGCATCGAAAAACAGTGCGCCATACATCTCGGGACGGTCGATATCAAAGTGGATCAGGTTTTGAGTCAAAGATTGGGTGAAGGAAGCAAAGGAGGTCTGGAACAACTGCGGGATATCCGGCAGTTCGGAGATGGCTTCCAACGCATGGACGTGCTGGCGGCTGTAGTGATAGAGGCTGTTTCTTATCTGGCTCAGGTTTTGTTGCGCGCGCTCATTTGCCATATCAGACACTAAGCCCGCCGTCATTCTGTCATAGACAAACACCGTGACTAGCAAGGGTACGCTTGCCACCAGCAAAGACAGCAGAAAAAAGCGCCTCACCAGGCTGTTTTTCCAAAAGCCTATGGCGTGCGTACCTGTGGCTGTCTGTGCGTAATCCACGAGTTAACCCTTTGAATAAATAAACTTTTGCGAGGGAGTACAACAATATACCCCCCTACACTAGCAGGATCTGCGGCAGGCGGTAACAAGACTTATGTCTATATGAGCGACATCCGGTGTAGGGATTTCAGGTTTAGTGACACAGGGCATTTGCTGGGTGTTGGCTGGTGACGGGAAAAATACCGGAAGCAATAAAAAGCCCGCGATGTTCGCGGGCTTTCGTGTGGTTATGGATAGTTTGGCCGATGATTATGCCAGGTCGAATCGATCCGCATTCATCACTTTGGTCCAGACGGCGATGAAGTCTTTCACAAACTTCTCTTTGTTGTCGTCCTGTGCGTACACCTCTGCATAAGCACGCAAGATGGAGTTAGAACCAAACACCAGATCGACGCGCGTCGCTGTGTATTTCACTTCGCCACTGACGCGGGACACGATGTCGTAAGAATTACGGCCGGTTGGTTTCCATTGGTAATTCATGTCGGTCAGCGTCACGAAGAAGTCGTTGCTCAAAGTGCCAACCCGGTCGGTGAATACACCATGTGCACCACCGCCATGGTTGGTACCAAGAACACGCATACCGCCCAGCAATACTGTCATTTCCGGTGCGCTCAGACCCAGCAGTTGAGCACGGTCCAGCAGCATCTCTTCCGGCGTGACAGCGTAGTGTTGTTTCTGCCAGTTACGGAAACCATCTGCCAGCGGCTCCAGTACGCCCATCGAATCAACATCAGTCTGCTCTGCGGTTGCATCACCACGACCTGGGGCAAATGGCACATCGACACTGACGCCTGCCGCTTTGGCTGCCTGCTCAATACCGACATTACCTGCCAGCACAATCACATCCGCCAGGCTTGCTCCGATTTCCTGCGCAATAGGCTCTAGCACTGCAAGCACGTTTGCCAGACGCTCAGGCTCGTTGCCCTGCCAATCTTTCATCGGCGCAAGGCGGATACGCGCACCGTTTGCACCGCCGCGTTTGTCCGAGCTTCGGAATGTGCGCGCGCTGTCCCAGGCTGTTGATACCATGTCACCTACAGACAGGCCACTTGCGGCGATTTTCGCTTTCACTGCAGCGACATCATAACCGGTGTTGCCAGCAGGAATTGGGTCTTGCCAAATCATCTCTTCCGCCGGTACATCAGGGCCGATATAACGGGTTTTAGGCCCCAGATCGCGGTGGGTCAGTTTAAACCAGGCTCGCGCAAACACTTCAGAGAAGTACGCAGGATCTGCATAGAACTTCTGGGAAATCTTGAGGTAATCCGGGTCAATTTTCAGCGCCATATCAGCGTCTGTCATCATTGGGTTATGACGGATGCTTGGGTCTTCAACATCAACAGGCTTGTCTTCGTCTTTGATGTCGACAGGTTCCCACTGCCATGCGCCTGCCGGGCTCTTGGTCAGTTGCCACTCGTGGTTCAGCAGCATGTCAAAGAAGCCGTTGTCCCATTGCGTTGGATGGGTTGTCCACGCACCTTCTACACCACTGGTGACTGTGTCACGGCCAATGCCGCGGGATTTGTGGTTTTGCCAGCCCAAACCTTGCTCTTCAAGATCTGCACCTTCCGGCGCTGGGCCAAGGTTTGCAGCGTCACCGTTACCATGGGCTTTACCCACAGTGTGACCACCTGCAGTCAGGGCAACCGTTTCTTCATCGTTCATACCCATGCGCTCAAAGGTTACACGCATATCGTGGGCGGTTTTCAGCGGATCAGGGTTACCGTCCACACCTTCTGGGTTGACGTAGATAAGCCCCATCATGACCGCGGCCAGCGGGTTTTCCAGGTCGCGCTCGCCTGAGTAGCGGCTGTTTTCCGTATTACTCGGTGCCAGCCATTCTTGCTCTGAACCCCAGTAAATGTCTTTCTCTGGGTGCCAGATATCTTCGCGGCCAAAAGCAAAACCAAAGGTTTTCAGACCCATTGATTCATACGCCATGTTGCCCGCAAGGATCATCAAATCTGCCCAGCTGATCTTGTTGCCGTATTTTTGTTTGATTGGCCAAAGCAGACGACGCGCTTTGTCGAGGTTGCCGTTGTCAGGCCAGGAATTGAGGGGCGCAAAACGCTGGTTGCCGGTGCTTGCACCACCGCGGCCATCACCAATACGGTAAGTACCAGCAGAGTGCCATGCCATACGGATCATCAGACCGCCGTAGTGACCCCAGTCTGCAGGCCACCAAGCCTGACTGTCAGTCATCAAGGCTTTTAGGTCATTTTTCAGTGCGTCCACATCCAGTGTTTTTACTGCTTCGCGATAACTGAAGTCCGCACCCAGTGGGTTTGTTTTGTTGTCGTGTTGATGAAGAATGTCCAGATTCAGTGATTTTGGCCACCAAACCGCATTAGGGTTGCTGCCGTTGGTCACTGCACCATGTACCACAGGGCATTTGCCCGACGTACCGTTTTTGCTATCCATAATTCTGAGCCTTTTGTTTTGTTATCTTCTTCACGTCGAAGGATTTGAATGCAGATTTTTTCTGCTCATGGGTAAAGTTAGCGCCTTGCTGAGAATAAGAACAATTGCTTTTACCTCTATCTGTGATTGGTTTGATCTATGTTAACGGTGGGTGATTTTTGTTTTCCACAGGCGTGCATTTGATAATAAATTGTGCGCAATAGAAGCATGAAATCAACGTGCTGAATTACGATTCCTTACCAATTCGAATCATCATTAACCTTTGATAACTAACATGTATTCTGAAAATCATGCGTTTAAAAAACGCAAATAACCATTACCAGGAGTGACTATTTCCACCTATTCGCCAAAACAGATACGGGTAGCGCAAGACTGGGGCTATGCAATGAACTTCTCACCCCACCACGAATAGGTTGGGTATGAAAACAAAGGCGTTTTGGATCAACGAGGATAAGAAAGGCCGCTGTAAATTAAGCGGCCTTTTGGTTGGGGAGCGTTATTTCTTGTTGGCGTATTTCATCGAATCCAGCGCGACCGCGAAGATGATGATGCTGCCTTTAATGATGTACTGCCAGTATGGGCTGACACCGATATAGGTCATGCCGTAGTTGATAACGGTGAAGATAAGCACCCCCGTCACCACCCCGGCAATACTGCCGACACCACCGGCAAACGAAACACCGCCCACCACACAGGCCGCGATGGCATCAAGCTCATACAGGAAACCGAGGTTGTTGGTCGCACTGCCGATACGGCCGGCTTCCAGCATACCGCCGAAGGCATAGAACACGCCTGACAACGCGTACACTTTCAGCAGTGTCATGGGTACGTTAACACCGGATACACGCGCCGCTTCAGGGTTACCACCTACCGCGAAAATGTTCTTCCCGAACACGGTTTTGTTCCACAGTATCCACATAAAGGCGATAGCGATAATGGCGTAGAAGGTGATGTACGAGAAACGGAAATCCCCGAGACGGATAAAGCCTTGGGTGAACTCGGTAAAGCGCGGGTCAAAGCCTGCGATAGGTGATGCGCCCACCGCATCGTAATACAGCGAGTTGATGCCGTAGACGATGATCATGGTGCCCAATGTGGCGATAAAAGGTGTCACTTTGAGGTAAGCCACGATAATACCGTTCACCAGACCAATGACGGCACCAACCAAACAAACCGCAATGATCACGCCTGCAATAGGGATCTCACCCAGGCTCGGGAACACCTTGTTCACGTTGTCAGCAGACTGAAGCAAGGTCGCTGACAGCACCGCTGCCAAACCTACCTGGCGACCGGCTGAAAGGTCGGTACCCTGGGTCACAATCAGACCCGCCACACCCAGCGCGATAATGACGCGAACCGACGATTGGGTAAGGATGTTACTTAGGTTACGCAAGCTTAAAAATGAGGGTTCCTGAATAACGATAACGGCTAACAGGATCAAAAGTACGGCGTAGATAGCACCTTCTTTTAAGTGCTTTAAGGCAAAAGATTTTACTGCATCCATGATTCAGTCCTACAGATAGCGAGAGGCCAGCTCTAAAATTTCGTTTTGCGAGGTTTCTTTGGTGTTGACGATGCCTGCGGCGCGACCGTTGCTCATCACCAGAATCCGGTCTGTGATCCCCAAAAGCTCGGGCATTTCGGACGAGATGATGATGATCCCTTTGTCCTTTTTCGCCAGCTCCAGGATCAGTTGGTAAATCTCAAACTTCGCGCCCACATCAATGCCGCGTGTCGGTTCATCAAGCATCAGGATTTCAGGCTGGGTCAGCAGCCAGCGACCGATGATCACTTTCTGTTGGTTACCGCCGGAAAGCGAACCGATAGGCGTTTGATGGGAAGGTGTTTTCACGCGCATGGAATCGATAACCCACTGGGTATCGCTTTTCATTTTTGCGTTGCTGAGAAGCCCATAAGGGGTTTTGTATTCGTTGACGTTGGCAACCAGCGAGTTAAACGTGATGTCGAGATTGGAATAGATGCCCGTTGAACGGCGCTCTTCTGTGACCAGCGCAAAACCGTTGTTAATCGCTTCATGTGCATCGCGGTTTCGCATTTCCGTACCGTGAAGCAAGATTTGTCCGTGGCTGCATTCGCGCACCCCGAACAGGGTTTCCACGATATCGGTACGGCGCGAACCGACCAGACCCGCCACACCGAGAATTTCCCCTGCACGCAGATCGAAAGTAATGTCCTCTATGGAAGGTTGGTTGAGCGCAGTAAGGTGCTTCACTTCCAGAATCACGTTTTTAGGCGTGTTGGTTTTTTCGGGGAAGCGGTTTGTTAATTCACGGCCAACCATCATGGCGATGATCTTGTCCATCGTCAGCCCTTGAAGCGGACGCGTATCAACCCACTGACCATCACGCAGGATGGTGATTTCATCGCAGATCGCGAAGATTTCTTCCATTTTGTGGGAGATATACACCACACCACAGCCTTTTTCCTTCAGCTTGTTGATGATGGTGAACAGATGGTTAACTTCTTTTTCTGTAAGGGACGACGTCGGCTCGTCCATGATCACGATCTTGGCATCGTAGGAAAACGCCTTGGCGATTTCGACCATCTGCATCTGCGAAACCGACAGGGTCGCGACTTTCACGCGCGGGTCGATCTTGATGTCGAGTTCTTCAAAAATGGCTTTGGTATCGCGATACATTTTATCGTGATCGACAAAGAAGCCTTTCTTGGGATAACGCCCCAACCAGATATTGTCCATCACCGAACATTGCTTAACCTGATTGAGTTCTTGGTGAACCATGGAAACACCGGATTCCAGTGCTTCTTTCGATGATGAGAAATTGATGTGTTTGCCAAGAAAGACGATATCGCCTTGGTCTTTCTCGTAAATCCCAAAAAGGCATTTCAGTAACGTCGATTTACCTGCGCCGTTTTCGCCCATCAGGGCGTGAATAGAATGCGGACGGACTTTCAGGTTGACGTTATCGAGTGCCTTAACCCCCGGAAATGACTTACTCACGCCAGTCATTTCTAACAGAAATTCGTGTGCTGTTTCTTGCATGGCGTCTCTTTATTATTCTGATGAACAAGTACTTTGCGGGAGTTCGCATCCATCAGGTGGCGAACTCTTCATCTGGTACTTGTTGAGGAAAAAATAAATAGAAAGGTGTAGGAGGAGGAACTCCCCCTCCTACCGGGCTGTTACATGAACTTGTCGATAGACTCGATATCTACGCCCACGTAAGGAACGCGAACCACTTTGTTCTGGATAACCCACTGGGTGCCTTCAGCCGCTGCTTTACCTTTTGCCAGGTTGCGGGACAGTTCGAAGGTCGCTTTCGCCTGGTTGGTTGCATCGTTCAGTACAGTACCCGCCATGTCGCCGGATTTAACCAGCGCCAGCGCTTCTGCCAGTGCATCCACGCCGTAAACCGGCAGTTTCACGCCTGCGCCGCGCAGCGCTTCCACCGCACCCATCGCCATACCGTCGTTGTTGGCGATAACGATTTCAATCTTGTTGCCGTTAGGGCCGGACAACCAAGCGTCTACCTTATCTTTCGCCATCGCGGTATCCCACATGCCGGTATCCATGTGAAGCTCTTCAGTCGTGATACCTTTGTCGTTCAGGGTCTTCACTGAGTAGCTGGTACGTGCTTCTGCATCTGGGTGGCCAGGCTCACCTTTCAACATCACGTACTGGAGAACGCCGTCGCCATTTTTGTCCCAGCTTGGATTCGCTTTCCACTGTTTCGCAATCAGCTCACCCTGGATGATGCCGGACTCTTTTGAATCTGTACCCACGTAATAGGCTTTGTCATAGCTCGCCATCGCAGATTGGGTGGGTTCTTTGTTGAAGAAGACGATTGGCACATCATCCATTTTCGCTTTCTGGATGATGGTTGGTGCCGCAGCCGGGTCAACCAAGTTGATCGCCAGCGCCTGAACGCCACGAGCCAGCATGACGTCAACCTGATCGTTTTGCATTGACTGGCTGTTTTGGGAGTCGTTCATCAGCAGACGGGTGTTTTCATCAGCTTTTGCTTCTTTCTCAATCGCCTGGCGAACCACGGACATAAAGTTGTCGTCGTACTTATAAATGGTGAAGCCCAAAGTGGTGTCAGCCATAGCAGGCGCGCCAAATCCCAATCCAGCGGTAAGCATTGCTAGTGCAGTCAGCTTTTTCATAGGTTACATCCTAAGTGTTGTTATTTTATGTAGGGTCAGGGTGCTATATAAGCAGATCGTTGCTTATGTAAACGTTTTCCCTAACGGAGTATATTTAGTTGCAACTCAATTAACGTGACCGGGATGGTGAATTTGCTTCCATCTCTTTGAAATTAAGATGTTCGTTCACAATATGTGATCGATTAAATAATTATCGAAAGTGGGTGTAAACGTATACTAATCGTGTGAATTTGAGCCGAGATTTAAAACGTGAAGTGGAATAGCAGCAAGGCGAAAAATCATGCAGATCTCATATTCGCTCAGTTGCGTTTGACGCGTGAAATTTTTGTTGAATGGAGTTTAGTGGGAGTGAGGGATTGGCAGACTTCATTGGTCTAGATGCTCTATTAGAAGTAGGAGCTGTTAGCTGCTTGTGCAGAATTAGACAAGTAGTAAAGCACACCAAGCCCTGTTTTTGACCCGATGTACAATTACTGTATCAAACATCCCTGCCAATTAGGTTGCTGTATAAACGTTCACCTTCTCGTGACTTGATGGATATTGAAAAGATCACTGTTGATTATCGCCACTGTGTATTCGAAAGGTGTCCCATCGTCAAAAGAGACCACTTCGCGCAACTCAATCATTGCTTGCCCTTCATCTACATTTAACAGCTCAGCTATCTCGGCATCTCTCAGGTTGAAAGCAGAAATATCCTGTTCCCGCGTTTGCACTTTCTTGCCCGTCATCAGCTCCATGTAACCATACTTTGAGTGTTCAATCTGGTTGAACTTAAAGCCGTCACAAACTGCCACGGGAATATGGGTCTGTTCAAACGATACAGGCATGTTGCCAAAGCTCATCAAGCGTTCGATGTAGTAAACCTTGTCATTAGGTTTAATCCGAAGAGCATGGGCAATTTGCACACTTGGTACTTCGATAATAGCACTTGAAATCACGCGTCTGACTGCACTTTGCCCTGCTTTCTGTGCCTGTTCATCAAACGGAGATAGAACGTGAAAATTCCCGCTCCGGGCTGCCTGACCCGAGCCGACGTACAGACCTGAGCCCTTTACACGATAGACTATCCCCTGCTCAACAAGATAGCGGGTGGCTTCACGCACAGTAACACGTGTGATACCGAGGTGTTTGGCAATTCCAGCTTCAGTGTCGAGTTTATCGCCAGGCGAGAGGTTGCTGCCCGCAATTTTATGCTCAATGAAGTCGATGACTTCCTGTTGCTTCCCTGTCACTTTAAACGTCATAGCGTCTCTTTTTTCGTTATCTGTTAGCCGACTGACTGCAATGTTATTGGGTGTTTTTTTAGTTTGTAGACACAAAAACGGCGGATCCCTGATCCGCCGCCTAGTTTATGTTATCGCTAGGTGAATACAAACTGTCACTTTTATTTAGCGATAACTCGTGCTCACGCACTCAGTAACGTGGTACAGAAATCTGTAATGCGTTCGGCGCTGATTCCGTACACATCTTTCAGGAAGTCGAGTGAGCCCACCTGACCGTATTGTTCCTGCACGCCCAGCTTATGGAAGCTTTGCAGGGCAACACCGCCTGACAGAAGAGCAGATGCAACAGCGTCACCCAGACCACCAATCACATTGTGGTTTTCAATGGTGACCACACGACCCGTCTTGCGCGTCTGTGCAATCAAAAGCTCAGTATCCAGTGGTTTAATGGTGTGCATATCGATAACCGCAACTGTCTTGCCGGTGTTAGCTTCGATTTGTTCGGCCGCTTCCAGCGCATCATGCACACAGATACCCGCAGCGATGATGGTGAGATCCGCACCTTCTCGTAACAGATTGCCCTTACCGATTTCAATCTCGTCTTCCGAGCCATAAATCGCCGGTAAATCTTTACGGGTAGAGCGGATATAGTTCACACCTTTGTGTTCGTAGGCGTAACGCATCGCAGCACGAAGCACAGACTCATCAGAGACATCAATGACTGTCGCATTCGGCACCAAGCGCATCAATCCCGTGTCTTCAAACGGCATGTGAGTACCGCCGTTGGTGACAGCGGTAACGCCCGCATCACTGCCGAAGATATTGATATGTTGGCCAGCGTATCCGCCTGCGAGGAAAATCTGATCGTAACAACGACGAGTCGCGAAGCAACCGAACGAGTGAACGAAAGGCACTTTGCCAACGGCGGAGAGGCCGGACGCCACGCCAATCATATTGGCTTCGGCAATGCCGCAGTTCACGAAGTTATTCGGAAAAGCATCTGCGAATTTCTTGGTACTCACACTGCCCGCAAGGTCGGCTTCCAGCACCATCACATTGTCGTGTTGCTCAGCCAGTTCCATCAGCATTTCTGCGTGGATAACGCGAAGTTCTTTGCTCATTTCAGCTCCTCGATTTTTTGTTCCAGCATCGCAATATCAGCTTCAATGGCTGCGCGCAGTTTGTCGTCTAAACGCAAATGGTGGTTGGCTTCAATCGCTTCGACGGTTGGCATGCCCTGACCTTTTTCGGTATCGAGAATGATGGCAGTTGGGCGATGAGTTTCTGCGTGCGCCGCTTCAATCGCCGCGCAGATAGCCTCAATATTTTCGCCATCAACATCGATGGCGTTAAAACCGAACGAGGCAAACTTCTCACGGATATCGAAAGATGCCTGAATCTCGTCGATGTAGCCATCAAGCTGGCGTTTGTTGTTGTCGACAAACACCACCAGATTCGACAGTTTGTGGTGCGCGGCAAACTGCGCCGCTTCCCAGCACTGGCCTTCCTGAAGCTCGCCGTCACCAACAATCGTGTAAACGGTTGATGTGGTTCCTGCCGCCATGCCTGCTGCACAGGAGATGCCCTGCCCCAGCGAACCTGTGGTCATGTCTACGCCCGGCGTTTTGTTCATATCGGCATGACTTGGCAGATTCGTACCGTTACCGTTGATGGTTTTCAGCCATTCGATGTCGAAGAAACCGCGAAGGGCCAGGGTAGCGTAAAGCGCAGGACCTGCATGGCCCTTAGACAACACAAACAAATCACGGTCTTGCATTTTCGGGTTGGCGGGGTCGTGCTTCAAATAGCGACCGTACAGGCAAGCCAGCGTTTCCGTAACAGACAGACAACCACCAAAGTGTCCGTAACCCATGTTCAGTAAAGCCTTTGCCATTTCTTTTTTGATGGACAGATTGAAGGCCTCAATCTGACGCAGATCGAGTAAAGATTGCATAGTTACCTCGGGAGAAAGAGAAAGGCGGGCTGGTGATCAGCCCGCGCTGGAATTAGATGTTTTCTGCAGTTTCGGCAGATTTCTTACCGATGAAGTTAGTGCTCAGAACCAGTGCGGCAACGGCTGCCACACCCAGAATCACAGCTTCTTTGCCCAGCATTGCCAGATAGCCCAGGAAGATACCGGTTACCGCGAAGTCAGAGTCAGAGAAGGTGGTGTTCGCAAAGCCAAGGTCGCCCAGCACAGGCAGCAGCCACAGGGTGAGGAAAGTAATGACCACACCGTTGATGAATGAACCTACTGCCGCGCCGCGACGGCCACCCGTTGCGTTACCGAATACACCTGCGGTTGCACCGGTGAAGAAGTGAGGAACCACGCCCGGCAGGATCAGTGTCAGCTCCATCACACCCAGCACACCCATGCTCACCAGACCGCCAAGGAAGCTACACAGGAAGCCAATCAGTACCGCATTTTGTGCGTAAGGGAATACGATTGGGCAGTCCAGCGCCGGTTTTGCGTTTGGCACCAGTTTCTGGGAGATACCGGTAAATGCAGGGACGATTTCCGCCAGCACAAGACGAACACCTTGAAGGATAACGAACACACCCGCTGCAAAGCCGATAGCCGTCAGAATGGCGTAAACAATTGGGTTCTGACCATTACTCAGGTTTTCGGTGACGAACTCACTGCCTGCTGCCATCACCAGAATCAGGTAAATGATGCCCATGGTCAGTGAGATAGAGATAGAGGAGTCGCGCAGGAACACCAGGTTCTTCGGCAGGTTCATCTCTTCGGTGCTCTTAGAGCCTTTACCGACTAGTTTGCCCACCAGACCAGATGCCACGTAGCCCACGGTGGAGAAGTGACCGAATGCCACATCATCACTGCCAGTGATCTTGCGCATAAATGGCTGCGCCATCGCTGGGAACAGCACCATGATAAGCCCCAGAGAAACCGAGCCTAGGAACACCAGAGACGCGCCACTAAAGCCTGCCACACTCAGGATGATCGCAATCATACATGCCATGTACAGGGTGTGGTGGCCAGTCAGGAAGATGTATTTGAACTTACTGAAACGGGCAAAGAAGATGTTCGCCACCATACCGAACGCCATAATTAGTGACGTTGCCGCACCGAAGTCCGCCATTGCCGTCGCGTAAATTGCTTCGTTGTTCGGGATGACGCCGCGAAGGTTAAACCCTTCTTCCATCAGTACGCCCATTGGGGTAACCGCATTCACCAGAATGCCAGCACCGCCGCCAATAACGATGAAACCAAGGACAGTTTTGATCGAGCCTTTGATGACGTCAGAGCTCGATTTTTTCTGGATAGCAAGACCAATCAGGGCCACGATACCGATAAGGATCGCAGGTGTACTTAGAATGTCAGTGATGAAGTCGAGCATAGCGAAACCCTCAATTAACGGTTCATGTAAGCGACGAGCTGTTCTTTCATTGCATTTTTGTCGGTGATGTTAGGAATAGAAATCACGTCACCGGCATGAATGCTGTCTGCCAAATCGCGGGTGCAGATGAACACATCAGCCATGTCTGGCGTCACTGAACCCAAATCGGTGTGGTTCACTTCTGCCTCAACGCCCAACTCACGCATAACTTCCTTCACTTTCATTTCGATCATGAAAGAAGAACCCAGACCTGTGCTACAAACGGCCATGATACGCATAGTGTTACCCTCAATATTTGTTAATAATTTCAATGATGTCTTGTGTGTTCTTCGCTTCAGTGACGGCTAAAACATCTTCGTCGGAGCAGAAGAACTCAGAGATTTTGGTGATGAGCTCGATGTGCTGATCGCTGTCTTTCGCCGCTAACAGAAGCAGCAGCTTTACCGGGTCGTTTTCTTCACTGTGGAATTCGACACCGTTGCGGACAACGAGCAGAGAAAGTGCGTTATTGTTCACGCCCTGTTCTGGGCGGGCATGTGGCATGGCAATCATAGGTGCCAGCACGTAATAAGGGCCAAGCGACTCAGTGGTGTCGATAATGGCGGACTGGTAATCAGGCTCGATATCGCCGGATATGACTAAAGGCGCACACACCTGATGAATGGCGTCTTTCCAGTCAGAAACGGAATCTACCACCGCGATGCGGTGCTCGGAGAGTAAGGTTGAAAGCATACATACCACCATGCTTATACAGCTAATAAGTTGTCTATACAGGTGGAATTTACTGGTTTGAAGAACTGTTTTTCGTGACGAAAGTCTGATCTATGTGTAGTGAAAAATCAGAAGTTTCTATAACGTTCCAGTCATCACAATAGAGATATATTCTGCAATAAATTTAAATAAAAGTGAGAACAATCTCAGGGTTATTTAGCTTATCTAATGGTAAGGAGAGTGATGCAAACACTTCTGGGATATTTGGCAACCACCAGCTATTAATGTATTAATTTCTTGGGCAGACTTAACGCAAAAAGGCCGCTGATTTCTCAGCGGCCTTTTCTAATTTGGCGGAGCCAAAGGACGAACAGTAGCGGGATTTACGCGGTCGCTTTGCTCCCTTGCCCTTCGGGCCGTTGCTTCTCCGGCTTCGCCGCGCAACGTTGTCTCGCTTCGCTCGGCTGAACCCCTAGAGTCTAGGATTCTGCATCCCTATCCCCAAAGGCATATCCCAGATACGAAAAAGCCCGCTCGATGAGCGGGCTTTCTCTAATTTGGCGGAGGGATAGGGATTTGAACCCTAGATACGCTATTAACGTATGCCGGTTTTCAAGACCGGTGCTTTCAACCACTCAGCCATCCCTCCGTAGGTGCGGCGAATATTATAGGGGGACGACAAAGCTGTAAAGCCTAAATTTGTTGAATTACGTTCGTTTGGACAGGCTTTAGACACTTTGGTCAAAATGTATTTTAAAAGTGAGGAAAAGAAGTGTCTGTGAAGCTCAAACCAGGGAAGAAAAGCTTCAAACCCCTGAATGCCATAGGACAACAATTTGAAAGTTGATGAATAGACAAAATGCAAAAAGGCCGCTGATTTCTCAGCGACCTTCTCTAATTTGGCGGAGCCAAAGAACGAAAATATAGCGGGATTTACGCGGTCGCATCGCTCGGCTGAAACCCTACAACCACTTCCAGTGGTGCTCATTAAACCTTTTAATATCAACCCCTTAATCTTAATTAATTTTGGAGGTCTGTCCAGTTGAAAGCACTAATTGGAATGATCAAAAGAAGTTTTTAGTTAAACCGAGTTAGAAAGCGTTGAAGTGTACACATTAGCAACTCCAATTTAGACTAGAACTGAGTCAGATTGCAGTTCATTCACAAACATACCAGTTGCTTGGGTAATCCCAAATGGTGGTCTCTCGAAAGTTGCCCACAGTCCATCCATCTCCACCGTAGTTTGCTACGTGAACTTTAACTTTTTCCTTTGAGAAATCCTCGATGAACCCTACATAAGTCCCTAAATTCCCCTTCTGACAAATTCTTAACCCACGGACAGAAAGCATTTTCCGAACGTCTGCACGTTTCTGCTCTGCTGCCAATCGTTGCTGTTCTTGCTCCGCTATTGCTAACGCTTTTTCTCGCTCAACTTTGGCCTTTTGCTCTGCCTTGAGTTCATCTTCGTCTTTGAAGCCATTCAATTTTGACACTTCTAGCCATGCTGCGTCATTGTCTTCGTCTAAGACTGGAGAAATTACTTCTGCATATGTGCTTATGCCCGTCGAACATCCTAACGTAGAGTTACCGATATTCATTTTGAATAGAGGTAAATCTTTTTCAGCATTCACACACCAATCATCACGAACCACACCACCTTTCGAGGTGCAAATATCAGAAAGTTCAGCCAAAAGAAGTGTTGGCCCCGTTCCATCAATAGCACACCAAGATTTTCGATACTTTTGATACTCATCTGTATCGTCCCGTCCACCAACAAACGCTAACGGGTTTATTAGTCCTTTCTCAGATGCACTTGCATATTTTTCGGTATATTTAACTGGATTTGAAACAACATTCTTGTCTGGCATAGAAGAAAATTGATTCACGCAACCAGAAACAGACAAAAGAGCGACTGACATCACAACGGTTTTTTTCATGCAAAGCCTCAAAAATTAGAATAATTTAACTAAAGATCTAAACTTACAATAAAGCTTATTTTTAAAACGTGCGCAATCCAAAATATATTTAGTAGCGTTTTTATTTTAAACCTCACCCCAAACAAAAAATATTCATTTAACATTTAAATTAATTACTTTTAATTCAAACATTCATAAATTGAATATTTATCTAAGCAATTGTTTAGCGTCATCGCAAGATCTACGTAGCATCGCTGTTATCAAACCATGTTCAACATTTCAGCAGATGAGATAACTTTCTTTTTAACGGCTGAATAACAATTGCCGAATCATTCAAATATGGAACGATCTTTACTTAAGACCCCATACCATAATTGAGCAAAAAACGTTCACGCGTTCGCCATGAATACATGGCCGTTTACACCGAGTTATTGCTAGGGTCTCCTAACAAGTTACTTCACACCTTACGCAATTAGTTCGATTTATCCAGTGCAGCCTGACGTTTTTGCGCTACGCTGTGCTTAGCCTCTTCCCAAAATGCTTCCCCACGCGATCTAAGTGGTTCAGGTAACGCAAATAAATGCTCAACCGTCTTGTTAATGTACACATCAACTTTTTTCTGCAATCCAAGATCATTCGCGTGAAGAGTCATGAAAAGGCTATGGCTAAATTTGGTCAATCTTCCAACGACCTGATCGGTCAGCTTTTGCAAGATGTCAGTTAACTTTTCTCTATCTACTAACATTTGCGCCACCTCATCTCGCAATAAGCTTTTAGCTTTAAGCAACGTTGATCTTTCTTGCTCCAAGTACTCCACCTCATCTTCTAACATCATCTGCTCGCCCTTGGTCATCTCTAGTTGAAATTGGCGCTCTGACAGCTCTGTTCTTACCTGCTCACTCTCATGAGTTAAACTTTCCAAAAGTTCACGCTGCTTTGAGATCATCCTATTATGGTGATTGTACTCGCGTTGCTCTTTGGGCAGCTTTGCTTGTAAGTTCATTTTGGCTCGTTGCTTTGAGCGACGCTCAGTTTCTGGTGCAAGTTCAGCTGTGAGCCCCTTAGGGTGAAAAAGGTTCTTGTTAAAATAACTACGCACCATTGTCTGAAAAACCTCACCAAACACTTTTGTTTGAGAGCTATTTAGACTTCCATCTAACGAGAATAAATCAATATCCATTCCTGTTTGAAGAATGTAATTATTGGCCATAGCACGTTGCATCTTAAGCAAGTCGTATTCACCCGTTTCACTATTGCACCCCGAAAGAAAGTAGTGGGTATGTGCCCCCGTATCTTCGTTGGTTTCACGCTCGTCATCATGTCCAAATACCGCACTAATCTGATAGTTGGGGAAATAGCTTGTTAGAAAGCCGACCGTTGCTTCAATGTATTCATCCAACGTGATCTCGCAATTACTCACATTCCATTGATGCGGCACTTTTATTATTCCCTCCTGAAGGCGGGTAATATTTCGGTTAGGTGGCGGCCGTATAATTGAAGCGTCGATGGAAAAATCGGATTGCTTTCATTCTCGACCTCCTAGAGGTAGAGTCAGAGAGTCAAGAGATACTTCTCTTGCCCGTAGCTTGCGTGCATCTTTTGCGAAGCAAAAGTGTGACTCAAGCGCAGCGGGTTGCGTAACCGTCACATTTTCCTGTGGACGTTGTTTTCGGCCACGCTCCGCAGCTGTCACACCGTCAGCATTGCCCCAATATCACCCAAACTAAAACAGCCAAGCGCGTCCATCAACTGTCCAGGCTCAAGTGGTTTACCATACCTGCCATAGGTCATGGCTTGATATTTATGCCCGACAAGTTGCGACACAATATGCTCTTCGAAATTCGCCCGTTTCATCTCGTCAATGAAGGTATGACGAAAAGAATACGCAGTAGCACGCTCTCCTGCTTTGAATCCGAGGCTATCCAGAACGCGACCAAATGTATCGCGATAATCTTTTGACCAGTCGTGGTCATCACCTCGCGGAGTAAGGTCAAACAGTTGGGTCTTCTTGGTGCGTTTGCGTTGGTTTACATAAGCAACAAACCCTAGAGTTCCAGTAACGTGGGATGAATAGGTATGACTCGCCGCGAAGAGGCGTTTTTAAGCCGTCGTGTGTTTCCTGTGTCGGTAAATTGAATGCAGGGCTGCCCGTCCAACTGAATATCCTGAACACGAAGCTGACACACTTCAGAAGGCCGACATCCCTGATACATCATCAGTAAGGTTATCCATTTGAACTGTTGTGATTGCTTTGTATACGCATCGCTTTGCAATAACCGCTTTAAATCGGTTAAATCCCAGCGCTGTCGCTCATCATGTGCATGATGGTTAAGCTTTGTCGGCGGTTTAATTACAGTGAATGGGTTGCTGGCGACTTGCTCTTTGGCAACGCACCAGTTGAAAAACTGTTTATTGGCTGCAAGGTAGTCTTTAAGGGTTTTGTGGCTTAACCCTCTGCGAAGCAATGCACCACGGTATTCCATGGCAATGCCATTGGTCGGCTTAATTGCCCCCTGCGCTCTCATGTATGCCAGAAAATCATCGCAGCGTTGTGTCAGTTGCTTGAGGGTAAGCTGAGTGACCCCTTCTAGTTGTTTAGTGGCAACAAACTGCTCTAGCGTCACACTGTCGATGCCGCCTTTTGCCTCAGGCTTTCTGACCGTTGTACTCAGCTGAGGTGCGCGAGTTTGGACTTCTGGTTGTTTTCGATAATCCTGACGTAATACATCAATCGCGTCAGCAAGTTCCGCTTTAAAATCAACGAAACACAGCGACAGCCTGATGGCCTTTTCAAACAAACCGTGAAGCAATTGAACTTGCTCGATATTTCGCAGGTAAGCAGTCTTGCGCTCGCGGGTCAGAAGGAAGAATTTGAACTCTTTGGGGTAACCACTTTCACGCAGTGAAAGTGGAGTTGCAATACGTATGTAGTAAACGCTGTTGGGGAGTCTCAATAAGTACATCTGTACCACCTTTCTGTGCAAGGTGATTTTTGAGAACCCAGATACGAAAAAACCGCTGTAAAAACAGCGGTTTAATCTTTCAATTTGGCGGAGGGATAGGGATTTGAACCCTAGATACGCTATTAACGTATGCCGGTTTTCAAGACCGGTGCTTTCAACCACTCAGCCATCCCTCCGTAGGTGCGGCGAATATTATAAGGGTAAGGCAACGCTGTAAAGCCTAAATTTAAGGATTTACGTTCGTTTGAGCGGGCTTTAGACACTTTGCGCAATGACGCATCACATCCAATAAAAAATGAACAGGGCAGCCTAAGCCGCCCTGCCCTTATTCTTCAGTTTTGCCCTTAACCAAAGCGTCCGCTGATGTAATCACGGGTCAGTTTGTGCTCTGGGGCGTTGAAAACCTGCTCGGTTGTGTTCACTTCCACCAGATCGCCAAGATGGAAATAAGCGGTGCGGTCGGAAACACGCGATGCCTGCGACATGGAGTGCGTCACAATCACGATACTGAAGTTGGTTTTCAGCTCTTCAATCAGATCTTCAATGATGCCAGTGGCGATAGGGTCGAGCGCAGAACATGGCTCATCCATCAAAATCACTTCTGGCGCAATAGAGATAGTTCGGGCAATACACAGGCGCTGTTGCTGACCACCGGAAAGACCGGTCGCTGGCTGATCCAAACGGTCTTTCACTTCCATCCACAAGCCAGCGCGGCGCAGCGATTGTTCCACCACTTCTTCCAGCTCGTCTTTGTTATCTACCAGACCATGAATACGGGGGCCATAAGCGACGTTGTCAAAGATGGATTTTGGAAACGGGTTCGGACGTTGAAACACCATGCCAACCTGAGAGCGCAGTTCAACAATCTCCTGATCCTTGGCGTAAATATCGTGATTATCCAGCATGATTTTACCGGTGACTTCACAGCCTGGCACTGTGTCGTTCATACGGTTAAGGCAGCGAAGAAACGTCGACTTACCACAGCCGGATGGGCCAATCATCGCCAGTACCTGCTTTTCGCCTATGTCGAGGTTCACATTGCGAATCGCAGGTTTAGCGCCATTTTCATAGCTGACACCCACATTGCGGGCTGTCATACGAGGCGCATCCACAAAGGCTACGCCGCAGGTTTGCTTGGGTGCAGCGGTTTTTTCTGCGGCCTTTTGCTTAGTATTTGCCATCTGGCCTGCGTGAGTAATTACAGTTGTCATAGTTCTACTCCTACCATCTGCGCTCTAAGCGCTTACGCATGATCACTGCGCATGCATTCATTACTGCCAAAAACGCAAGCAACACCATGATTGCGCCAGACGTATTTTCGATAAATCCCTTCTCTGGGTTTTCCGCCCAAAGGTAAATCTGAACCGGCAACGCGGTCGCGGCATCCAAGGGCCCAGACGGCACGTCAACGATAAACGCCACCATACCAATCATCAGCAGCGGCGCCGTCTCACCCAGCGCCTGAGCCATACCAATGATGGTACCGGTCAGCATGCCGGGCATTGCCAGCGGTAAAACGTGATGGATCACCATTTGCATTTTTGATGCGCCCACGCCAAGCGCGGCATCGCGCACTGAGGGTGGCACTGCTTTGATGGATGCACGGCTGGAAATGATGATCGTCGGCAGCGTCATCAGCGTGAGTACCAGACCGCCTACCAACGGTGCGGAGCGCGGTAAATCTGCCACATTCAGGAACACAGCAAGACCTAACAAACCGAACACGATAGACGGCACCGCAGCCAGGTTGTTGATGTTGATTTCAATCAGCTCTGTCACGCGGTTCCGTGGCGCGAATTCTTCCAGATAAATCGCTGCAGCCACACCAATCGGGAAACTCAGTACCAGGGTGACCAACAAGGTGTAGAACGAGCCGACGGTTGCTCCCCAGATCCCTGCTAGCTCCGGGTCACGGCTGTCGCCATGGGTGAAGAAGTTAGTGTTGAAGACGGTACGTACCCGCCCTTCTTTTACCAGTTCGTCATACCATTCGATTTGCTGGTTCTTGAACTGGCGGCCATCTTCCGGCGTGCTGGCTTTGATGTTGCCTTTGTTGTACTGGTTGAAATTGTCACCGGCCAGTGCCCAGTAGGTAATGGTTTGACCAACGAGGGACGGGTCTGCCATCACGCGGTCACGTAAGTCGTATTCCGCGCCATTTGAAATGAAGCGGTAAAGCTCGCGTTTTTGCTTGCGCCCTTCAACTGGCACTGCCTCCAACAACGCTTTACGCAGGACTTTGCGATAGCTTGCCTGCATCAGGGCTTTCTGGTCTGTTTCGTTGCTGTCAACGCCGAGCGCCTCGGCAGACAAGTCAACCTTGAGCTCAATTTCTGTGGTGAAAAAGGCGGTATAGCCTTCCCCGACAATGGTCGTCATCAATACGATAAGAAAGGCGAACGCCATGGAGATCGAGGCGATACCGTAAAAGCGGAAACGCTTTTCCTTTCCTCGCCGACGTGCAACACCAGCCTTTACGCGCTCGCGCTTGGTCTCGGCGATTTTTAGTAATCTATCAGTCATACTGCTCTCGATATTTTTTCACGATACGGAGTGCGACAAAGTTCAGCGCCAGTGTCACGACAAACAGGGTTAAACCAAGGGCAAAGGCTGCCAGGGTTTTCGGGCTGTCGAATTCCTGATCACCCACCAGCAACGTCACGATTTGCACCGTCACTGTGGTTACCGAATCCAGCGGGTTTGCTGTGAGGTTGGCGGAAAGCCCCGCCGCCATTACCACGATCATGGTTTCACCAATCGCGCGGGAGACGGCAAGCAATAAGCCACCAACAATTCCGGGCAAGGCCGCGGGTATCACGACATTGACGATGGTTTCAGAGCGCGTTGCCCCAAGCCCCAGCGAGCCGTCACGCAGCGATTGGGGAACCGCAGTAATGACATCGTCAGACAATGATGAAACAAACGGGATAATCATGACGCCCATGACGGCGCCTGCCGCCAGTGCACTTTCTGAAGAGACGCCCGAAATACCAATGGACTCAGCAACATCCCGGATAAAGGGTGCTGCGGTCAGGGCGGCGAAGAAGCCGTAAACCACAGTAGGAATACCGGCCAGCACTTCCAGCACAGGTTTAACAATGTTCCGGACATTAGGCGATGCGTATTCAGATAGATATATCGCACTCATCAAACCGATTGGTGCGGCAATACACATGGCGATAAAGGAGATCATCAGGGTACCGGCGAAAAGCGGAATGGCGCCGAACGCGCCGCTGGCACCTTGTTGGTCAGCACGCAGCGCTATCTGCGGTGACCATTCAGTACCGAATAAAAAGTCGGTAACCGGAATAATTTGAAAGAAGCGGATGGCTTCAAACAGCACCGACAACACGATGCCGAGGGTAGTCAGGATTGCCAGAGTCGAACAGAACATCAAAAAGAACTGCAGTGTCTTCTCAACGTAATGACGTGCTCTGAGTTTGGGTCTTACCGCACGCCAGCCCAGTGCTAACCCCACCAGAGACAAACTTAGCACAGCGACAAATTTCAACGTTTTGCCGATGCTTTCTAATTCCAGGTAGTGGTTGGCTGCAGCCTGAAGCTCCGGGGTTTTAGCCGGAAGAATGCCGTGGGCAATATGAATGATCTGGCCGAACAGAAGCTGCGGGTTCTCCTGTGCGTCAATGACCGCCTTGGGTATTTGTGCCATCACCAGCGTGCGCACGAGTTCTGGCTCAACGGCTTGCCAGATTAACATCAAGAGTACAGCGGGGATTGCTGCGAGAATGGCAGCAAAAGAGCCATAGTAGGCGGGTCGGGAGTGAAGTTTGCTCAACCCGCCTTCGGCAGTGGCAATGTCACGGGAGCGTTTTTTAGCCAGCAGATAGGCACTGAACGTAAGTACCAACACCACCACTAATAAAGTCGACGTCTGCATCCCTTATCCTTAATTCCTTTTCACCCAAACCGCCTCTGGGGCGGTCTGGATAAATACTGCAAAGGCGGCGCATCATTGGATGCACCACCCTGGGTTTTGGTTATTACAGGTTTGGCGTCAGAGACACCGCATCGTTACGAACCAGTTTCCAATCACGCGCTGACAGTGGGATCAGGCCGCGGTCAGCCAGGTAACCTTCGTCACCAATCGCATCTTCAGACGTAAACGCTGACACGTACTCTTTCAGGCCAGGAATCACCTCTGCGTGTGCTTTCTTCACGTAGAAGTACAGTGAGCGAGAAACCGGGTAAGAACCGTCACCGATGGCTTCAAACGTAGGCTCTACACCTGCAATACGTGCGCCTTGCACTTTGTCAGAGTTTTGGTCGAGGAAGCTGTAACCGAAAATGCCGAACGCATTCGGGTTAGCATCCAGTTTCTGTACGATCAGGTTGTCGTTCTCGCCCGCTTCGATGAATGCGCCATCTTCACGAATGCCGTGACATACTGCTTTGTACTTCTTCTTGTCTTGCTTCTTCATCGCTTTCAGCTCTGGGTACTGCTTACAGCCGCCTTCCATTGCCAGCTCTACGAATGCATCGCGGGTACCAGACGTTGGTGGTGGGCCCAGAACTTCAATTTTGGTCGCTGGAAGAGAAGGGTTGACGTCTTTCCAGGTTTTGTTCGGGTTTTCGATGAGGTTGCCGTTCGCATCAGGAACCAATTTAGCCAGTGCAGTGAAAAGATCTTTCAGAGTGATATCGAACTGCTCAGACTTTTTAGAGTTAGCGAAAGCGATACCGTCATAACCGATTTTGATTTCGATGATGTCTTTCACGCCGTTCTTTGCACACAGCTCGATTTCAGAGCTCTTGATTTTGCGCGATGCGTTGGTGATATCCGGTGTGTTTTCACCCACACCTTGGCAGAACAGCTTGAGACCGCCGCCGGAACCGGTGGATTCGATTTTCGGTACTGAGTACTCTGAAGTGCGACCGAAGCGCTCCGCGACAACAGTGGCAAATGGGTAGACTGTTGAAGAACCAACAATACTGATGTAGTCACGGGTTGCAGCAGCAGCGTTGTTTACTGCGAAAGCAGACAGGCATACCGTCGATGCCGCAATCAGGGCCTTAAGTTTCACATCAACCTCCAAGTCGATATCTTTTAGATTCAGCAGCAGTTCAACCTGCCGCAAAGTGATTTTCGCTCAAAAACTGAACATAAAATTAGAAGACCCTTGTGACACTCCGCTGAACGAAATGTGAACATTTGATTACGACAAGCAATACGAACACATCCCACCATTCATGAAATGAATTCGTCATCCCATTGCAACATCACCGCCATAGCGTAAAGCAGCGCTTATTAGCAGTGTTAAGCGTGCATAACTAAATGTGGCTTTAACAAGGAGGATGTAACGAATGGCGCATTCCGTGAGTACCGAACGGGTAGACCATGATGCTGGCGAGACGGTAAGAGCCCATCATGGAAAGCAAAAACCCAGGGTTCTGTTTTTGTGTGATGGTCAGGAGGGCCATGCTTTGGTGGCGCAATCGATTCTTGCGCACAAGGCGGACAGTCATTTTGTCGGGTACAGCGCCCACACCGGGACAGACAGTGATGTCCAGCCCGCCTGTCAGCTACTTCACCAGTACAATATCCGTTGTACGGATGAACGTTTTCAGCCGGTCGATGCCTATAAAGAAGAACATATGGATTTTCTGATCGCCCTGTCACCCGGCTCAGTGCAATCAGGCAAACCCCTGCCGAGCTACAAGAAATTCATTCCCTGGGATATCACCGAAGGGGGCAGCACTGACGATAAACAGCGGGTGATCAAATACATTAACGACCAGATAAACTATTTCCTTTCGGTCTACCTCTACCGGTAAGGCTGCGTCAAACTGACGTAATGGTGACAGGACGACGGGATGCCGATACCGCGCAGTTTCTCCCGTTCGATTTGGCCTCTTTCAGCGCTGTATGGGCAAGGTTGATTAAGGCATCCAGCGCCCTGCTGAATGGAATATGTTCTTCACTGTCGCTGCGAAACGCGCAATAACCAATGCTGAGTGTCACCGGTTGGCCTTCGACTTCGCACAACGCCACCTTTTCAGCCATCCGCTCACACACTTTCACTACTTCCGATTGCAACGTATCTGGAAGCCACACCAGAAACTGCGTACCGTTATAGCGGGCGACATAGTCATAATTGCGAAGTGCCTGACGAAGCGACGTCGCCACCGCTTTTAATATACGGTCGCCCTCTTCGTGGCCATGCTTTTCGTTGAACATATGGAACAGGTCGATATCCACCAAGGCAATTGCCCCTTCCCCATCACGGCGGATAAGCTGGTTCAACTCCCGGTGAAGATAATCAAAAAGCGCAGCGCGACTTGGCAATTCTGTCAATGGGTCAACCTGTTGCAGGTTGTTCAGCCGCTCACTGAGCGCCCGGTAAGACTCCCGCGCCCCCATGATCTCTTCACGGTATTCCTCGTTTTCCAGTTTAAGTTCAATCAACCCGGCAAACAGCAGCAGCGTATTTTCATCCCCCGTAGCATTAGCGTTGGAATCGGCAGAAATACTGAGCGTGCCCCACACGGTGCCACAGTAATAAATCGCCACCCCCCAATACGCTGAAGGCAAGCGGTTAATCGCAGGATGACCCGCCAGCTTTTTGTGTTGTCGCGTGTTTGGAGCCATGAGCGGTTTTTCCAACCCCGCAGCCACGCTGCAAAAGGCACTGTTCAGAGACACCACCTCCCCCGCTTTGGCGCTGATCACATTGCCATTGGAGTAGCATTCGATCACCTGCAATTCCTGCGCATCAATTCGGGAAAGGCAGGCACAATCTGCGTCAAACTGCCATGCCGCAATGCTCAGCAGCTCTTTGACCCATTCTGAAAATGTCAGCTCTTTGCGGCGGGTGAGTTGTTGCAACTTTTCGATGGTCACGGCAAGGGTAGATGACTGTGGCGCACTGGCTTCCATGGCATTACCTTTTTGTTTTATCAGTAAGAAATAAATAGCACATTTACGCCCAAACGATCTGATCTTGATACTTCATTCCGGCCTCACATGCCTCGCCAGAATCCGGCTATTCTCCTTTTTCACTTCCGCCCGTTTACGCCAGCCCCAAAGCCTCTCCCTTGCCTCGCGCGCCGCTTGTTCCAACTCAACAACCGGAAGGGGATATTCACCGTCGGCAGCGACCGTGATGCCATAAAGCTGCTGCTCCATTGGCGTCAATTTCCATGGTTCGAACAGCAATGGCACGGGTACACCACGAAGCTCCGGTAGCCAGCGACAAATAAATGCGCCCTCCGGGTCATGTTCCTGGGCTTGTTTGGTGGGGTTGTAAATGCGGATGGTATTGGTACCTGTCACGCCCGCCTGCATCTGGAATTGGGGGTAGTGAATGCCGGGCTCAAAATCCAGAAACAAGGCTGCAAGATGTTTAACACCCAGGCGCCAGTCAATATTCAGGTGATGACACAGGAAACTCACCAACATCGCCCGCATGCGGAAATTGATATACCCCGTCGCTTGAAGGCAGCGCATACAGGCATCCACTAGCGGAAAGCCTGTCCGCCCTTCTTTCCAGGCCTTTAAATGCTCTGCGGCTTTGTCATCATCCCGATAGGGAAAACCGCTGTATCCGGCGTTCACATGGCGAAACTCCATCTCGCATTCACTCTCGAACTTTTGGATGAAATGACAATGCCAATGCAAACGGGAAGAAAAAGCGGAAAGCGCCCGACGCCAGCCCGCTCTTGACCAATTTGAGAGCAACGTCTGGTAAACCTCGCGCACACTGATATTGCCCCACGCCAGATACGGTGACAGACGAGAACAATGGTTACGGCTTTGGGCTGGCTTGGAAATGCAGAAAGCGTAGTCTTTCCCCCGCCCTTCATAAAAACTGTCGAGGGTTTTCCGCGCCAGTGTTGCCCCACCGGTTTGCATGCCTTTACGTTTTATCTGCCAGCTCTCAGGCGCAGTATAGTGCGGTAAGCATTGCTCCGGCACCGTGCAGAACTGGGCGCCATCTAGCCGTGGTGTTTCCAGCGGTGCACGCATGTAAGTGTCCCATGCCTTGTCCCACATTTTCCGGTCTGTCGCGCCACGCTGCACCGCTCCATGCTGATATTCGTACCAAGCAATGCCCTTTTGCTTGCACCATTGTTGTATTTGCCTGTCGCGAATGAAAGTGGATGCAAGACCCACTTCTTCATGGGAATAAATAGCATCGATATCTACGCTGCTCGCCAGACGTCTGAAAATATCGCCACACTCGCCATAAACAATCGTCACCGTTGCATCAAAGTCCGCCAACTGGGCGTTCAAATCCTCCAGTGATTGCCAGACAAAACGCCAGTGCCTTTCATCATAATGTTCGTCATCCAGCAACATGGGCTCAAACACGTAGAGCAACAAAACAGGAAAACCCGACCGGACAGCCGCCGCCAGAGGCGCATGATCTGTAAGGCGAAGGTCACGCTTCAGCCAAACAACACTGACCCGTGAATTCACCGTTAGTGGGCTTTCTTCCATAATCTGTCCGGTTAATCGTCAAAGGATGAAAAAGTTACGTTTTCACCCCGCGATGCGATCTGCCCATCCCGGCAAGTTTTGAAAAAAGGAACGGAAAGTTCAGTGCGTTGAATCTATGCTGAACACAACAGCCGGGGAAAACGTGATGCAGGAGAAAACACCGTTATGCCAACTGTAACGTTCAGTAAATCAGGAAAACGTGTTGATGTTGCCAGTGGCAGCACCTTGTTGGATTTAGAAGATAAAGGGCTCAGTGAAGTACCTTTTGGATGCCGCTCTGCCGCCTGTGGCACCTGCACCATTGATGTTATTAGCGGCATGAATAACCTCAGCCCTAAAGGTGTTGAAGAGCAGGAACTGTTAGATGACCTCGACTTGGATGGCTCCCGTCGACGCTTGGCATGCCAGTGCTCCGTTTATGGTGATGTAGAAATTGACCCGGTGAATGGGTAGTTTTGACAGTTACGTGTCTAATCGGCGCACAAACGCGCAATTTAGTGTCCCGCATTTTGATCCAGACCCTATGCCACCGGAAAGTTTGCGGTAAAATTTCGCCTTTCCGGTGTTCTCACCAACGTCTTCTTTTCCGCAATAACTCTCTTAAGGTAAAAGTGTGATTACCAAACTGCCTAAATGGGTAGAGTACGGGGCTTTTGTTCTCGCCCTGTCTGCCGGTATTGTTAACGGCATTGGCCTGCTTGGCTTTGAGCATCAGGCTATTTCTCACTTATCAGGAACGGCCACCCTGATAGGCACAGATCTGGTGAATG
This sequence comes from Enterovibrio paralichthyis, assembly GCF_019209835.1. NCBI lineage: Bacteria > Pseudomonadati > Pseudomonadota > Gammaproteobacteria > Vibrionales > Vibrionaceae > Enterovibrio > Enterovibrio paralichthyis. The sequence continues at coordinate 43,032 of NZ_JAHUTS010000015.1, forward strand.
AGCAGTCCGTCAAACTGATCCATCTGTCGATGATCTTGATTGGCTTTTTTGCCGGTGCCACCTTATCCGGTCTGGTACTGAAAGACGGTACGCTGGCACTCGGCCGCCGTTATGATTTGCTGTTGCTGGCCGAAGCTGCGCTGCTGCTTGGTGCCATTTACCCGCTGCTAAACAATGACTACTACGGCCTTTATTTTGCCGCTGCCGCCTGTGGTATCCAAAACGGTTTGGTTACCGGCTACAGTGGGGCGATTGTGCGTACCACCCATATAACCGGAGTCATTACCGATTTGGGATTGATGTTTGGGGCATTTATCCGCGGCGAACCGCTCAACAAGCGCAAGTTGGTGCTGTTCACAGTTATCGCCATAGGCTTTGTGCTTGGTGGGGTGATAAGCGCCCTGATCTTCCCTGTGATGGGCTCATACGCTTTTGCCGTACCTGCGGGTGTTTGCGTGATTCTGGCGATTGTGTACCGTCTACATATGAGACACGTGCACGTGCGTTTGCGGGACATCTAATTTCTTGAGGGGCGACAATTTACACTGTCGCCCTTTGTGCCATAGTGAGGGTTTGCGGAAAAAATGTTCACAAGGATGAAACATGAAAGACGAAACCCTCGCCATTCACGCCGGATACCAAACCGACCCAACGACTAAATCAGTCGCTACCCCTATCTACCAAACCGTTGCCTACGAATTTGACAGTGCCCAGCACGGTGCAGATCTGTTTAACCTCGCGGTACCGGGTAACATCTATACCCGCATCATGAACCCAACCAATGATGTACTTGAGCAGCGCATGGCAGCACTTGAAGGTGGCCTTGCTTCTTTGGTGGTCAGTGCAGGCAGCGCAGCCATCAACTATGCCATCCTGACTCTGGCTGAAGCCGGTGACAATATCGTCTCTACCCCGCAGCTTTATGGCGGCACTTACACCCTGTTCGCGCATATGCTGCCAAAACAGGGCATCGCGGTGAAGTTCGCAAAAGATGATAAGCCAGAATCCCTGGCTGAGCTTATTGATGACAATACCAAGGCAGTTTACTGCGAAAGTATTGGTAACCCGGCGGGTAACATCATCGACATCGCCCGTGTTGCAGAGCTTGCGCACGCCAAAGGCGTTCCCGTGATTGTGGACAACACAGTCGCCACCCCTGCCCTTTGCAAACCAATTGAGTTTGGCGCTGATATCGTGGTGCACTCGCTGACCAAATATATTGGCGGCCACGGCACTACCCTTGGCGGCGTGATTGTTGACTCAGGCAAATTCCCGTGGGCGCAGCACAAAGACCGTTTCCCGGTATTTAACCAGCCAGAACCGTCATACCACGGCGTGGTCTATACCGAAGCTTTTGGTGAAGCGGCCTTTATTGGCCGTGCGCGTACAGTGCCTCTTCGCAACACAGGTTCTGCGTTGTCACCAATGAATGCCTTTATGCTGATGCAGGGGCTGGAAACCCTGCCACTGCGTATGGAGCGCCATGTGGAAAATGCGCTCAAGGTTGCTGAGTTCCTGAAAGGGCACGAGAAGGTGAGCTGGGTCAGCTATGCCGGTTTGCCGGAGTCCGAGCACCATGCACTGGCACAGAAATATATGAAGGGTAAGCCTTCCGCTATTCTCTCGTTCGGTCTGAAAGACGGCTATGACGCGGGCGTGCGTTTCTATGATGCATTGGGATTGTTCAAACGTCTGGTGAACATTGGAGACGCCAAATCACTGGCATGCCACCCGGCATCTACCACTCACCGTCAGTTGAGTGAGGAAGAGCAGGCGCAAGCAGGTGTATCTCCGGAGATGATCCGCTTGTCGGTCGGTATTGAACATATTGATGACATCATTGCGGATCTGGAGCAGGCGCTGAACACCTGATAGCACCTAGATTAAACGCGAAACCCGCCATATCCGGCGGGTTTTCTTTATATGCCCATATCAGATCAACGTTTCCGGCCACCAAACAGAGAGCCCAACAAGCCGCGGACAATCTGCCTGCCAAGCTGACTTCCCATCGCACGGGCAGCACTTTTTGCCAGCGAATCGACAATATCCATCCCGCCTGAACTGGTGCTGCGCGACGATGCAGAACGCGACCTCGTTGCAGCCGGTTTCACCTCTGCCGCTTTCGCTTCTTCCGCCGCAATTTGCTCGGCTTTTTGCTTTAACGCTTCATAGGCGGAGTGCCTGTCGATAGCTTGCGTGTACTTAGCTTTAAGCGGTGAACGCTCAACGCGGCTTTCACGTTCGCTCTCTGTTAAAGGGCCAATTCTTGATTGGGGCGGCGCAATAAGCACTCTTTCTACGACTGTCGGTGTTCCTTTCGCATCAAGGCGGGAGACCAGTGCTTCACCAATACCCAGCTCAGTCAGCACAGAAGCGGTATCGAGATCTGGATTGGCGCGGAAATTTTCCGCCACAGACTTAATCGCTTTCCTGTCCTTTGGGGTAAATGCACGCAGAGCATGTTGAATTTTAAGGCCCAGCTGCCCCAGAACATCGTCAGGAATATCCATCGGGCTTTGGCTGATAAAATACACCCCAACGCCTTTGGAGCGGATCAGCCTGACGACCTGTTCCAGTTTTTCCAGTAAAGGCTTGGAAGCATTTTCAAACAGCAAATGCGCTTCATCGAAAAAGAACACCAGTTTTGGCGTCTCTGCATCGCCCTGCTCGGGCAATTGCTCAAAGAGTTCAGACAGAATCCACAGCAGGAAAGCACTGTAAAGTCGGGGCGATTCGGCATAGAGGCGGGTCGCATCCAGCAGGTTAATCACTCCCTTGCCGGAAAAGTCCACCTGCATCAGATCCTGAAGTTCTAACGCGGGCTCACCGAAAAACCTGTCGCCGCCCTGTTCTTCCATCACCAAAAGCCTGCGCTGAATTGCGCCGATACTCTGGGAGGAGATATTGCCGTAATCGAGCGAAAGGCTTTTGGCGTTTTCCCCCATCCACTGGAGCATGGCGCGCAAATCTTTCAGATCCAGCATTAACATGCCCTGATCGTCTGCAATCTTAAAAGCGGCATAGAGAACGCCTTCCTGGGTGTCATTCAGCTCGAGCAAATTCGCCAGCAATAAGGGCCCCATCTCTGAAATGGTGGTTCTGACCGGCAGTCCCGTTTCACCATAGATATCCCAAAAACTGACAGGAAACCCCTGACGGCTGTAATGAGGAAGCGGAATTTGCGCCAGACGCTCGTCAATTTTGGGATGGGGCTTGCCCGTTTCAGCAATGCCAGAAAGATCACCTTTAATATCAGCGGCAAACACAGGTACGCCCAGCTGGCTGAAGCCTTCCGCCAATACCTGCAAAGTGACCGTTTTCCCTGTTCCTGTCGCCCCGGCAATCATCCCGTGCCGGTTACTCATCTTGCCCAACTGGGGGATCGCTTCGCCGCGCGCGCCGCCAATGGTAAACGCTTTTTCACTGTTCATCCGGTGAACCTTTATCTGCCTTGTTGTAAGGCAAAAGATAGAGCAGGTTGCGGGGTTGATATGTTGTGACGGTGAGACTGATAGCAGAAGGCTTTGGAGCGTCAGAAGCTGATTTTGCAGGTGCAAAAGGTTGGCGAATGCCCAAACGGGTCAACATCGCAATTTTTTTCACTTTTTAGTTAAAGTAATACAGCGGGTTACCGATAAAGAAAGGGTCAGAACATTGTCTCAGGTAACCATGCAAATTCACGCGCTCGACAAAGCCCAGTTAATAACCGATGTACAGCTAGGTGATAACCTAAATCATGCTGTTACTCAGGGCCGTCGTTCGGATTTTGCATTGATGCTGGCGCTACTGTCTGGTGATGCCACAGAGACAACCCCGCTTGAACCACCCTATCCAGAAACTTCAACAGAAGATGATCTGCGTAAAGCGCTGAGTTTGCCTCAACCTGCCCGACTGAGCGCAGAAGAAAGGGATTATGAACTTTGTGGCACTCAAGCCGCATCATTCCATAGCGCCGGATTGGCAAGTGCCAAACTTAATCACTGCGTTTCACCGTCTGCCCTGCATTTTCCTGCGGTAGGAACCCATGGTTTGGGCGAAGATGTCTATCACAATCTAGACGGCCACCTACGAAGAAAGCTGGATAGCGAAAATAACAAAGTCGCAGGCCTCAGCACTGCTGCCCTCTACGACCAATTGGTATCCGCAAAACGCTTTAACGAGCTACACGTCGCCATCTAACCCTCTGTTTATAAACGAATTGACCACTCTGGCTATCATAGTCAAGTTTCAGGTTCAACTTCTTGCGTCATAAAAAATCAAACTGTGATCACTTACTAAAAAATTAATTTTGCACACAGTTTACACAACCTTTTTTGAACAATTTCACACCACTTTCACAGATCATGGTCCAAGATTGTTATCCGCCCTTGAAAAAGCTGGGTATAAGTTGTTAGTTAAGCCGTATAACAATCTCAAAAGTGGTAAACAGACAACAAAGGTCAAACAATGAATATCGCCAAATCTGTCATTGTGATCACTGCAGCAGGAACCCCAACGGGGCGAGCTATGGCTGAACACTTCTGCAAACTCAACGCTCGCGTGGCGTTGGTTGATACAGATTGCCAGAAACTTCAGGCAACTTATGAAGCGTGCCTGAAGGCGGGTGGGATCTGTTTTTCGTTTTTCCTTGCCAATCGCAGTGTGGATAACATTGCTTATCTGTTTGAAGAGATTAACCGTGAAATGGGTGCTGTGGATGTGCTGATTAATTATTGGCAAGCTGGCAGCTCTGTTCCAGGATTGTTGACGCACAAACACCCAGCAAACGACAGCATTGCAGACACTATTGCTGATGTGGCATCAAACCTTTACCTGTTTGGGCGGGGCGCTGCCTTCAATATGCTGGACAAGGGCCGTAAAGGGGTGATTGTAAACATTCCCGGCGTAATGTCTGATCAAGGCGTTAATCAGGCGCTTGATAGTTCGAACGCGGTAATTAAGGGGCTCACCCAAAGCTGGGCGCAAGAACTGGAGCACGCAAACATTCGCGTAGGTGGTGTATTGCCGCGTATGCGACATTCTGAAGACGGTAACGTGCGTTACCACCCCGCGGTAAACTACGACATGATTGATGGTGCCGCTTACATCGTTGAAAACGACAGTTTCACTGGCCGTATCTTAGAAGCTGCAAGTTGAACGGCCGGTGAAATTTGCCGTAGCCGCTTCTAGCCCATTTAATTTGAAGTTCTCTGTTTTCCGGTGATGAGTATTACCACTCATCATTAGGGACAGTTTTCCTCAATTGGGTAATGCCACTGCCAAAAAAAAGCCCGCTAACGCGGGCTTTCTCTTTGGATTTGAATCAGCAATTATGCTTTAGCTGCTTCTTTTTTTGCTTTCGCTGCTGGTTTAGCGGCGGCTGCAGTGCGGTCTTCGCTTTTCTTGATAACGGTAGTGCCTTCGAAAGTTTCACCTTCTACAAACGCTTTACCGTAGTAAGCCGCCAGCAGGACTTCTTTCAGTTCTGCAATCAGTGGGTAGCGTGGGTTCGCACCAGTACATTGGTCATCGAACGCTTCAACAGCCAGCTCGTCCACTTTCGCCAGGAAGTCTGCTTCCTTCACGCCTGCTTCCTGAATAGACATTGGGATGTCCAGGTCAGTTTTCAGCTCGTCCAGCCATGCCAGCAGACGCTCAATTTTCTGAGCAGTGCGGTCGCCAGCTTGGCTCAGACCCAGGTGGTCAGCCACTTCTGCGTAACGACGACGTGCTTGTGGGCGGTCGTACTGAGAGAACGCAGTTTGCTTGGTTGGGTTGTCGTTTGCGTTGTAACGAACAACGTTAGAAATCAGCAGTGCGTTTGCCAGGCCGTGTGGCAGGTGGAACTCAGCACCGATTTTGTGCGCCATTGAGTGACATACACCCAGGAAGGCGTTCGCAAACGCGATACCAGCGATAGTTGCTGCGTTGTGCACTTTCTCACGAGCGATTGGGTCTTTCGCGCCATTCGCGTAGCTTGATGGCAGGTATTCTTTCAGCATCTTCAGTGCTTGCAGAGCCTGACCGTCAGAGTATTCGTTCGCCAGAACAGATACGTATGCTTCCAGAGCGTGAGTCACTGCATCGTAACCACCGAATGCGGTCAGCGACTTAGGCATGTTCATCACCAGGTTCGCATCTACGATTGCCATTTGTGGTGTCAGTTCGTAGTCAGCCAGTGGGTATTTCGCACCAGTCTTGTCGTCAGTTACAACCGCGAAAGGTGTGACTTCTGAACCCGTACCTGAAGTGGTAGTGATACAAACCAGTTCCGCTTTCTTACCCATTTTAGGGAACTTGTAAATACGTTTACGGATGTCCATAAAGCGCATTGCCAGTTCTTCGAAGTGCGTTTCTGGGTGCTCGTACATTACCCACATGATTTTCGCTGCATCCATTGGTGAACCACCGCCCAGGGCAATGATTACGTCTGGCTGGAAGCTCTTCATTGCTTCTGCGCCTTTCTCAACAACAGTCAGCGTTGGGTCAGCTTCAACTTCGAAGAAAGTCTGAACTTCCATGCCTTGCGCTTTCAGCAGGGCAACCACTTCATCAGAGTAACCGTTGTTGAACAGGAAGCGGTCAGTTACCACGAATGCACGCTTCTTGCCTTCCAGATCACCCAGAGCGATTGGCAGGCTGCCACGACGGAAGTAGATAGATTTCGGTAGTTTGTGCCACAGCATGTTTTCAGCTCGCTTCGCTACAGTTTTCTTGTTGATAAGGTGCTTAGGACCCACGTTCTCAGAGATAGAGTTACCGCCCCAAGAACCACAACCCAGAGTCAGTGATGGTGCAACGTTGAAGTTGTACAGGTCACCGATACCACCGTGAGTGGTTGGGATGTTCACAAGAATACGTGCGGTTTTCAGCTTGTCGCCGAAGTATTTGATACGGTCTTGGTTTACGTCCTGGTTGGTGTACAGACCAGAGGTGTGGCCGATACCACCGATTTCAACCATAGTTACCGCTTGAGCTACTGCGTCTTCGAAGTCAGTTGCGCGGAACAGACCCAGTGTTGGAGACAGTTTCTCGTGTGCGAATGCGTCGTCGTAAGAAACTTTGCCCAGGCCTTCACCGATCAGTACTTTAGTGTCAGCAGGAACAGTTACACCCGCCATTTCTGCAATTTTCACTGCAGGCTGACCTACGATGTTTGCGTTCAGCGCGCCATCAATCAGCAGCACTTTACGTACTTTGTCCGCTTCTTCTTTGCTCAGTACGAAACCTTTGTGAGAAGCAAAGCGCTCTTTCACTTCGTCATATACTGCGTCAACAACGATTGCAGCCTGCTCAGACGCACACACTACACCGTTATCGAAAGTCTTAGACATCAGGATAGAAGCTACTGCACGTTTGATGTCAGCAGTTTCATCGATAACAACTGGAACGTTACCCGCACCAACACCGATAGCTGGTTTACCAGAAGAGTAAGCCGCTTTAACCATGCCTGGGCCACCTGTTGCCAGGATCAGGTTGATGTCGTCGTGCTTCATCAGTGCGTTAGACAGTTCTACTGAAGGCTGGTCGATCCAACCGATGATGTCTTTTGGTGCGCCCGCTGCTACTGCTGCGTCAAGAACCAGTTTTGCTGCATCGTTAGTAGAGTTTTTCGCACGTGGGTGTGGCGAGAAGATAATACCGTTACGGGTCTTCAGAGAAATCAGAGATTTGAAGATCGCGGTTGAGGTTGGGTTGGTGGTTGGAACGATACCACAGATGATACCTACAGGCTCAGCGATAGTGAAAGTACCGAATTCTTCGTTTTCTTCCAGAATGCCGCAGGTTTTTTCGTCTTTGTATTTGTTGTAGATAAATTCAGAAGCGAAGTGGTTTTTGATGACCTTGTCTTCGACAATACCCATGCCAGATTCTTCGACAGCTTGTTGTGCCAGAGGAATACGGGCGTTGTTAGCAGCCAAAGACGCAGCGCGGAAGATTTTGTCAACTTGCTCTTGAGAGTAAGTTGCGAACTCTTTTTGCGCTTTCTTAACACGCTCAACCATTGCGTTGAGTTCGGCTACGTTAGTTACAGGCATAGTTGTCTCCTACATACCTAAAGTTTGAAAATTATTTAGTAACTACATGCTCATTTGGTTAGAGGCCTAAGCAACACAACTCCCCTGTGTGCCTTGGCAAGCATTTAGTAAATAACTTTCAAAACTGATTATAGGATTTCATAAAAGCAGAAAATTGATCCGGATCATGTGTAGTAAACTTTCACAAAGAATTTCACCACACGGTCAATTTTTAAGCAAAACACCCTGTAATCGACGTCCTGAAAGCCAAAAACCCCAAAAAAACCACGTGAATGTAACACATGCGCATTGTGTCTCATACACTTGTATAACCCCTTTTGTTTTCAATGTCGCGGCAAGATTTCTTTATGTGATCACTATCACGCATATGGTTGTTGTAATTTTTGTACAGGTAATTTTCCACACAAATGCAACGGATTATATTTAGTACACTTATTGGTCTTTTTCGCCTTGAAAACCCTAAAAAAGATATGCCAAAAAATATTCACACCTATCCCGCTGCTTGTGATTGGCATTTACTCTTTCGGCGCTATACTAGCGCCCGCGAATGCACTTTGTGCGATCTGCGTCTAATCCTTCCGTTTCTCAGATTTCGAGTGTTTGGGAATGAACAGCATCGAGCTTGTAATATTTTTTCAGTTTTTCATCGGTTTGTTTGCTGCGGTGAACCCGCTGGGCATCATGCCAATCTTTGTTTCGCTGACTGCACATCAGGCACCGGTAGAACGCAATAAAACCGCCTACATCGCGAGTATTGCTGTTGCTGCCATTCTAGTGGTGTCTCTGCTTGCCGGTCAGTTACTGTTGGACTTTTTTAGCATCTCTCTGGACTCATTCCGCGTCGCGGGCGGCCTGCTGCTGGTAAGCATCGCCTTTACCATGATGAGCGGTAAGCTGGGTGAGGATAAGCAGAACAAACAGGAGCAGTCGGAATCAGTCAGCCGTGAGCAAATCGGCGTTGTGCCTTTGGCGATGCCTTTGCTGGCAGGCCCGGGTGCGATCAGTTCGACAATTGTATACGCCAGCCGTTATCCAAGCTCAGTAGACACCGTCGGTTTGATTGTGTGTATCTGTCTGTTTGCTGCAGGTATCTGGGGCTTGCTGCGTCTGGCTCCAACCATCGTGAAATTCCTCGGCCAGACCGGTATCAACGTGATCACACGTATCATGGGTCTTATCCTGGCGGCGTTGGGTATTGAATTTATCACCAATGGTTTACGTGCACTGTTCCCAGGCCTGAGTTAAACCGCAAGGTTTGGTTGGGATACCGAGAACAAAAAAACGCGCCGGGCACTGTCCGGCGCGTTTTTTATTGGGGTTTGTTTATCAGCTAAGGTCGATGTTTTTGGTACCAAAGAAATATGTCACCAGGAAGCCCACGGTATAGGCCACCAACAAACCACCTGTGAACACTGCCATCCCCGCGAATATCCCATCCGGTGACGTCATCAGCGGGATAGCCACTATGCCGGAAGGGCCGAATACGGTGTTCAAACCCACTGGCAAGCCCAGGGTCGAAATAAGACCGATAAAGAAGCCACCGCCCGCCCCGCCGATACACGCTGTAATAAAGGGCTTCACGCGCGGCAAGGTCACACCGTAAATCAATGGCTCACCAATCCCAAGAATACCCGGAATGATGGCACCTTTGATTTGAGTACGGATCACCGCATCTTTCTTCGCTTTGGCATACAGCGCCAGAGAGGCACCGACCTGACCGGCACCCGCCATCGCCAGAATTGGGAACAGGGAGTTAAAGCCCTGCGCTTCCATCAGCGCCAGATACACAGGGACAAACCCCTGGTGAATACCGAACACCACCGAAATCAGGAACAGGCCTGCCAGAATTGCCGCGCCCAACGGGTTGTCGTTCAGGTTCAGGAACAGCCAGGACATACCTTTAAACAGCTCACCGCCGATAGGCATGATCACCAGGAAGGTTACCGCGCCCATAATGAGCAAGGTCACCACCGACGTGAGTATCATGTCGAGGTCGTCAGGCATGTATTCGCGCACCTTGCGCTCCACCTGTGCCCCCAGTATTGCTGCCAGCAACACACCGATGATGTTACCGCGTGGGTCGATCGCGAAGCCGAAAAACTCACTCATCCCGGAATAAAAGCCCCGGGTTGCTTCCGGGTCATAGCCCAAGACAAAGAGCGACGCCAGAATGGCACCGTTAACACCAGAACCGCCAAACGCCTGCTGGGCGTTGTAGCCAATCAGGATGCTGAGGAAGGCAAACAAGCCCTTACCGAACACTTTCAGGTAAGCAACCAAATCGACCATGAACTCGCTGGGTGTTTGGCCAACAATAAAGACCTGTTCCAGAAGAGTGGCGATACCCAATAGCAAACCGGCAGCGATAAAACCTGGGATCAGCGGGGTAAAAATGGTGGCAAATTTGCTTAGAAAACGTTGCACCGCGCTGGTCTGTTTGCTTTTCATCTGCTTTTTCTGCTCGGCAGCAATCGCAGACAGATCGTTATTCACCGCCGTCGCTTCTACCACTTCGCCGGATTCAATCATTGCATTCATCATCTCGGCAGCAGATTGTGCTTTCCCTGGCCCTAAAATGATTTGTAGCTGTGAATCACTTTCAATGACGCCCATCACACCGGCGATTTTCTTGATCGCCGTGTGATCGGCCAAGTCAGGATTTGCCAGCGACAAACGCAGCCGGGTCATACAGTTTCCGCATTTGGTGACGTTGCCACTGCCACCAACCAGTGACAGCACTTCCGCTATCATGGGTTTGGTTATTTTTGCCATACAAGGAACTCCTTACAATTACCCGCACCTATCAACGGTCATTGAGTGCCGCGCGGATAAAGCCTTGGTGTTGAGCCAGTTTTAGTTTTGCTTCTTCAGCATCAAAGCCACCAAGAAGCATGAGGATTGCGGTTTTGCAGTGACGGTTGCAGGCAGACAGGGCTTGTTCCGCTTCTTCGGCAGACACACCGGTAGCCTCTACAACGATATTGGTTTGGCGCTGGATAAGCTTGGCGTTGGTCGCCTCGACATCCACCATCAGGTTGCCGAAGACCTTGCCGCTTTTGATCATTGCGCCCGTGGTAAGCATATTGAGCACCAGCTTCTGCGCCGTACCGGCTTTCATACGCGATGAACCCGTGACGACTTCTGGGCCAACAACCGGTGTGATTACGATGTCTGCATGCGCTTCCATCGGACAGCCAGGGTTACAAGCAAGAGAGACGACTTTTGCACCGACTGACTGTGCGTACTCCATCCCGGCAATGACATACGGTGTGCGGCCGCTGGCAGCGATACCCACTACCACATCGCAGGCTGAAAGGTTCAGACCCACCAAATCCGCTTTACCCAGCTCGCGGTTGTCTTCGGCATTTTCCACCGCCTTGAGGATGGCTTTGTGACCACCGGCAATCAGACCTATCACCATATTGGGATCGCTGCCGTAGGTCGGCGGACATTCACTGGCATCCAAAATACCCAAACGGCCAGACGTACCGGCGCCCATATAAATCAGGCGTCCACCTTGCGCGAACGCCGCAGCGACGGCGTCCACTGCTTGCGCGATCTGCGGCAGCGTCTTTTCTACCGCCAGGGCTACCAGTTGGTCCTGTTGGTTAATCACCTGCAGCATTTCCTGGGTTGTCAGGGTATCTATTTGTGCGCTGGCAGGATTACGGCTTTCAGTGACCAGTTGGGTTAAATCAATCTTCATTTTCTGTCTCTTCGTCAGGAGAATTGCGGGCAATCGTACGGAATAAAATATTCCCATTTAGTGATAAAAATCACAGCTGAAGTTATTCTTATTGGCGTGATACGCTGGAATAATGGTGTCTAATTGCAGTATCAGAAATGAAGAATCGGCCATAACGTGTTGATAAAAATAAACCACACAGTATTCATGGCAATTTTCCATTTGGAATAATTTATTCAAGAAATCAGGAAAAGAATGTCTGTCCTTCAACGAATTGTCAGCCGCCGTACCCAATTGTCTGATGCCGGGCGCCAGATTGGAGACTGGGTGCTTGCTAACCCAGCCCTCAGCACGACACTGACCAGCCAGGTTTTGGCTGCCAATGCAGGGGTCAGCCAATCCAGCATTGTTAAATTTACCCAGCGCCTGGGATTTAAAGGTTACAGCGAATTTAAACTGGCACTCACTGAGGAGCTGGGAAGGAAAACGGCGCTGGAAAGCCAGCCCTTGCACAGCAACATTCTGGCGGATGATCCGCTGGCGGTGACGGCGCAAAAACTGGTACAGGCCAAAACTGACGCAATGTTCCACACCACCAATGCATTGCGTCTGGATGAGTTTTCAAAAGTTATTGAGTGGCTGGATCAGGCCAAGCGGGTTCAAATCACGGGTATCGGCGGTTCCGCCCTCACCGCCAAAGATCTCGCCTTCAAATTACTGAAGCTTGGCATCACAACGCTCACCGAGCAGGACAGCCACGTACAAATCGCAACGGCGCGGATTTTAAGCGCCGGAGATGTACAGATCGCCATTTCGTTTTCCGGCGAACGGAAAGAGATTCTGGTGGCAGCGGAAGCCGCCAAACAGCAGGGTGCAACCTTGATTGCCCTCACTGCGCCGAGAAAAAACAAACTCCGCGAATTGGCGGATATTTCGCTCGATACCATTGCTGATGAAAACCAGTATCGCACTTCGGCCATTGCCTCACGCACCGCGCAAAACGTGCTGACCGATCTGATTTTTCTCTCTTTGGTACAGCTGCGAGAGGCCTCTGCGAGACAACTGATTGACGATATCTCTTCCGATATTCGCCAAATCCTGAAGTGATGCCGATCCCGTTGATTAGCATTGCCCAACAAAATCCCTGTGCCCGTCTGCCACTTGACCAATAAAGCGGGCTCAGGCTGCTAAACTTTTCATATCTCATAGAGTTTTAGCGGACATGACATGAGCAGGAATGCTGTTCAGGATTATCTCTACACCACCATTTTCGGTACAGAAACCCAACACGGGAAAGCGTTTGATGTGGCGCTCATCGTCATCATCCTTGCGTCTATTCTGGTGCTGATGCTGGAATCTGTCAGTGACATGCAGGCGAAGCATGGGCATCTGTTTTATGCCCTTGAGTGGGGATTTACCATTTTCTTTACCATTGAGTATGCCCTACGGCTCTATTGCTCCCCTGCTCCTAAAGCCTATGTGAGAAGCTTTTACGGCATCATTGATCTGCTCGCCATCCTGCCCACCTACATTGCGGTATTCCTGCCTGGTGCAAACTACCTGATGGTGATCCGTTTGCTGCGGGTACTTCGGATTTTCCGGATCCTCAAGTTAATGCGCTACCTGCAGGAGTCCGATGCACTGCTCTCTTCGCTCCGGATGTCGAGCCGCAAGATTTTTATTTTCTTCTTTTCAGTGATGGTGCTGGTGACCGTGTTCGGTTCGCTGATGTTTGTGATTGAAGGGCCGGAGCACGGTTTTACCAGCATCCCCTATTCGATTTACTGGGCGATTGTGACCATGACAACGGTGGGTTATGGCGATATCGTGCCGCAAACCAGTATCGGTAAATCACTGGCAGCAATCACCATGCTGATGGGTTATTCCATCATCGCTGTGCCAACAGGGATTATTACCGCACAGATGGGGCAGGATCTGAAACGCCAGCGCCAGCTTATCCGCTGCCCGAACTGCTCGCGCTCAGGACACGACAATGACGCCAGTTTTTGCAAACACTGCGGCAGTGATCTCTCGGCCGATTCCACCCATAAAAAAAGCGAAGCCTGAGCTTCGCTTTTCAAGGTTCAAATCTGGTTTGGCTTACTTGCGACGCCAGGTTGTACCCTGAGCACCATCTTCCAGCACAATACCCATCGCGGTCAGTGCATCACGCGCGGCGTCAGCGGCTGCCCAGTCTTTGCTTGCACGGGCATCGTTACGTGCTTTGATCAGGGCTTCGATTTGCGCCACTTCGTCATCGCCGCCTTCCGAGTTGCCTTGCAGGAAGGATTCAGGATCTTGCTCCAGCAGACCCAGCACTTCAGCCAGTTCACGCATACGGGCACCCAGCTTAGACGCAGCTTCTACGTCTTCCGCTTTCAGGCGGTTGATCTCGCGCGCCATATCAAACAGTACAGAGTAAGCTTCTGGGGTGTTGAAATCGTCATCCATCGCCACTTTAAAGCGCTCAACAAACTCTTCACCGCCCTCTGCGGCTACAGAGGTATCAAGACCACGCAGCGACGTGTACAGACGCTCCATAGACGCGCGTGCCTGTTTCAGGTTTTCTTCGCTGTAGTTCAGCTGGCTGCGGTAGTGACCGGACATCAGGAAGTAACGCACGGTTTCTGCATCGTAGTGAGCAAGTACGTCACGGATGGTAAAGAAGTTACCCAGTGACTTGGACATCTTCTCGCGGTCAACCATTACCATGCCGCTGTGCATCCAGGTGTTTACGTACTGGGTGTCGTGTGCGCAGCAAGATTGTGCGATTTCGTTTTCATGGTGCGGGAACGTCAGGTCTGAACCGCCACCGTGAATATCAAAGTGGTTACCCAGAATTGCTGAGTTCATTGCAGAACATTCAATGTGCCAGCCAGGACGGCCTGGGCCCCATGGTGATTCCCACGTTGGCTCACCCGGTTTGGACATTTTCCACAGCACGAAGTCCAGTGGGCTTTTCTTCGCTTCTTCGATATCAACACGGGCACCGGCCTGCAGTTGATCCAGATCTTGACGCGACAGTTTGCCGTATTCGCTGAACCTCGCCACTTCAAACAGAACGTCGCCGTTAGAAGCTACGTAAGCGAAACCGCGTTCAATCAGGCGTTCCACCAGCGCGATGATTTCTGCAATAAACTGCGTCGCACGTGGCTCAACGTCCGGACGCTTCATGTTCAGCGCGTCGAAGTCTGCATACATCTCGCCGATCAGGCGCTCAGTCAGTGAATCACAGCTTTCGCCGTTTTCTGCTGCACGTTTGATGATCTTGTCATCGATGTCGGTGATGTTACGTACGAACGTTAGGTCGTAACCTAGAAAACGCAGGTAGCGCGAAACCACATCGAATGAAACGAAGGTACGGCCGTGGCCGATGTGACACAAATCGTAAATGGTAACCCCACACACATACATGCCAACCTTGCCAGGATGAATAGGTTTGAATTCTTCTTTTTGCTTGGTGAGGGAGTTATAAATCTTCAACATGGTAGTCGGGTTACCCATTACTATTATTAACTAAATATAAGGACGCTATATTACACCTTTTCCGCCGAAGTAAGGCAAGGTTATACAAAGCAGCTTGCACGATTCGCACAGCTTTTCGGCATTGCTTTAATTTTCTGGTAGTTTGGGTATAGAATCTTTCGTTTAAAGACAAACAGCCTTATTAGGAACACATCATGGTTACGCTTCATACCAATTTTGGTGACATCAAAATCCAACTTAACACTGAAAAAGCGCCGGTAACTGCAGAAAACTTCCTGCAATACTGCCGCGACGGTTTCTACAACGGCACCCTGTTCCACCGTGTCATCGACGGTTTCATGATCCAAGGCGGCGGCATGGCTTCTGGCATGCAGGAAAAAGACACCCGTGCGCCAATCAAAAACGAAGCAAACAATGGCCTGAGCAACAAAATAGGTACCATTGCGATGGCACGTACCAATGAGCCTCACTCAGCAAGTTCACAATTCTTCATCAACGTGAACAACAACACTTTCCTGGACTTCAAATCAGAAACACCAAGCGGTTGGGGCTACTGTGTGTTCGGCGAAGTCGTTGAAGGCATGGACGTGGTTAACAAGATCAAAGACGTAGCGACCGGTAACTGGGGTTACGTTCACCAAGACGTTCCTGTTGAAGAAGTGATCATCAACAGCGTAACTATCGAAGAGTAAGACACTGAGGGGCAACTGCATCAGCGGTTGCCCTCTTTTCTATGACAGTATTATTTATTTCAGATCTCCACCTCAGCCCTTCCCATCCTGAAATTACTGCCTGTTTTCTTCGTTTCCTTAAAGAGGATGCGACCAAAGCAAGCGCACTGTATGTTTTGGGGGATCTTTTTGAATCCTGGATCGGCGATGATGACACCACCCCGCTGCACACTACCGTTTCAAACGCCTTTAAAACCCTGAGCGATACTGGTGTTGCCCTTTACTTTATTCACGGCAACCGGGATTTTTTGGTGGGTAAAAAGTTTGCCGATGCATCCGGCATGACTATTTTGCCGCAGCACTCTGTCATCGATCTGTTCGGCAAACCGACCCTTATTATGCATGGCGACACGCTTTGCATTCAGGATCAGGCTTACCAGCGTTACCGCAAAAAAGTGCACAACCCGCTTATTCAGTGGTTATTTTTTCGCTTACCTTTATCTGTCCGTCGCCGTATTGGCGAAAAGCTGCGAGCTGGAAGTGCCAAAAGCAACCAGCAAAAGTCGTATGAAATCATGGACGTCGATCAGGATGAAGTGAAACGTGTGATGCAGGAATGCAATGTTACGCAACTTGTTCATGGGCATACACACAGACCTGCGATCCACGACATTTCGCTTGGCACTGATCTCGCGCAACGAATCGTTTTGGGTGACTGGTACACTCAGGGCTCTGTCTTGGTCTGCACTGAACAAGGCTGCCAACTGCAAACGCGACAATTTTAAATACCTTTCTCTCTGCCTTCATTCATCTAAAGCTCAGTAAGATGAGAAAAGTATGAAGAATGATGTTATTTTATAGCGCGAAATATCAGTCTTTAATGGCACTCTCATTATTGAGACAAAATATACACTTAATATCGTCACTTCTGAAAAGGCTCTGTTGACATCATGCGCTCCAACATCGCAAGACAAGCAATCTACAACGCAGAGCAGCAAATCATTGCTTATGAGTTGCTGTTTCGCGATGGGCAATGCGATGTGTTTCCCTGTGTCCCTTCTGAGTGGGCGACACAAAGCGTCCTGAATGATGTTTACACCAACCGTCAGGACTCCGCAGAGCAAATCTCCGGCGGGCTCCCCTGTTTTGTGAATTTTTCGCACCAAAGCCTGATTGACGGTATTGCGTTTCAATACCCGGCACAAGATCTGATTATTGAAGTGTTGGAAGACTGCAGCGCAGATACCGCACTTTATCAAGCACTGTTACTGCACAAGTCCCGGGGCTATAAAATTGCACTGGATGACTTTATCCCAACCAGCGAATGGCTTCCTTTCCTTGATTTGGTCGACATTGTCAAAATTGATTTCCGTGCTCAGACACTCGAGCAAATTGCACGCTTTGTCGGCAAGTTCCGCCCTAAATTCCACTTTGAACTTTTGGCGGAAAAAATCGAAACGGAAGAGGAATACCGCATTGCGAAAGCCTTGGGGTTTGATTTCTTCCAAGGCTATCAACTAAGCAAACCCGAGCGGGTTTTTGTTCCTAACGTTGCTTAACCGCTGAATGCTGAGAACAACAAGCGCGGGCAGTTTACTACCCGCGCTTTTTGTTGGCTTGATGTTGCGCCACTTAGATGGCGTTCTTTATTGCTTTCTCCAGCGTGCTGATTGCCTGGTCGATGTGCTTGGATTCCAGGATCAGTGGCGGCGACATGGCAATGATATCGCCAGATGCCCGCACCAGAACACCGTCATAGAAACTGCGGGTGAAGATATCATAACCGCGTTTGCCCGCTCCCTGACTGGCGGGTGCTAGCTGGATGCCGGCAATTAAACCTGTATTGCGCACGTCAATCACGTTAGGCAGGCTGGCCAACGAATGCACCGCATCTTCCCACTCCGTTTCTATTTCACGTGCATGTTCAAACAGCTTTTCATCGCGGTAAATATCCAAGGTAGCCAGGGCAGCGGCGGCGGCCACCGGGTGACCGGAATAGGTGTAACCATGGAACAATTCAATGGTTTCTTCCGGCGCCGCATTCATACAGGCGTCGTAGATTTTCTCGCTTACCATCACCGCCCCCATAGGGATTGCGCCGTTGGTGAGCGCTTTAGCGGTAGTGATAATGTCAGGCGTGACCTCCCAGCGCTGTGCGGCAAATGCATCTCCTACACGGCCGAATCCGGTGATCACCTCATCGAAGATCAGCAAAATATCGTGTTTGGCCGTGATTTCACGCAGGCGTTTTAAATAGCCCACAGGTGGCAGGATCACACCACCGGAGCCCGACATCGGCTCAACAATCACTGCGGCTATATTTTCCGCGCCATGCAGAGCGATCAATTGCTCCAGCACTTCGGCGCGTTCAATGCCGTACTCAGGCAGCCCGCGGGAGAATGCATTGCGCTCAATGTCCAGCGTGTGGGGAAGATGGTCGACCCCCGGCAGCAACTGGCTGCTGTAAGCTTTGCGGTTGTTCACCATGCCACCGACAGAAATGCCGCCAAAGCCGGTGCCATGATATCCCTGTTCACGGCCAATCAGCATTGTACGGTTAGCGTGGCCGCGTGCACGTTGGTAAGCCAGCGCAATCTTCAGCGCAGTATCGGCAGATTCCGAGCCTGAGTTGGTAAAGAAAACGCGGTTCAGATCCGCTGGCGTCAACTCTGCCAAGCGCTCAGCCAGCTCAAACGGTAGCGGGTGCCCCATCTGGAACGTTGGCGCATAGTCCAGCTCTTTGATTTGTCGGCTGACTGCTTCAGAAATCTGGGTACGGCTGTGTCCGGCGTTACAACACCAAAGTCCGGCGGTGGCATCCAGTACCGCATTTCCTTCAACATCGGTGTAATACATTCCTTCTGCCTTGGTGAGCAGCCGGGGTGTGGATTTGTACTGCCGGTTTGCGGTGAAAGGCATCCAGAAATTGTCCAGACGTGCTCCCTCACTGTGTGGTTTATTCACTGCCATTGTCGGGTGTCCTTACGCGCTGTCGTTGTTGTTAATGACTTGTTGCCTAGCGGCCAATATTTGCAATACTATGTCAAATATAACGAACAGTAAACGCCATTTGTTCAATATCTAAATAGTAAATGGCACTGTTTGTAAAATATTTTGAAATGGTGCACAGTGAGCACAATATCGGCACACATTAGGGAAAAAGGGGCTGCTATGTCTGCGAAAAAGTCACGTCAGGACTGGGAAACACTCGCTCAATCGATCGAAATTAAAGGACAGGCATTGATTGGAGGGGAGCTTCGTGATGCCGAATCTGGCGACACCTTTGCCTGTATCAGCCCGGTTGACGGGCGAGTTTTGGCGAATGTTGCCAGCTGCGATCTTGCCGACGCCAACCTAGCCGTAAGTAATGCCCGCGCGATGTTTGAATCCGGCGCATGGGCGCAACTGCCACCGGCTGAGCGCAAGAAAGTCGTTATCCGTTTTGCTGAACTGATTGAAGAAAACGGCGATGAGCTTGCGCTGCTGGAAACGCTGGATATGGGTAAGCCTATCCGTTATTCCAAAGCCGTCGATGTAGCAGGTGCCGCCCGCGCCATTCGCTGGTCAGGCGAAGCGGTCGATAAAATTTACGATGAACTCGCCCCCACGCCGCACAATGAGATTGGTATGGTCACCCGTGAACCCGTCGGCGTTGTGGCGGCTATCGTGCCGTGGAACTTCCCGATGCTGATGGCTTGCTGGAAGCTGGGCCCTGCCCTCGCCGCCGGTAACTCAGTGATCCTGAAACCCTCAGAAAAATCACCGCTTACCGCAATCCGCCTAGGCCAACTGGCGATGGAAGCGGGTATGCCTGCAGGTGTACTGAATGTTCTGCCGGGCTTTGGACACACCGTCGGCAAAGCGCTGGCACTGCACATGGATGTCGATACGCTGGTGTTTACCGGTTCGACCAAAATAGCCAAACAACTGATGATTTACGCCGGTGAGTCCAACATGAAGCGGGTATGGCTAGAGGCCGGTGGCAAGAGCCCGAACATCGTATTTGCCGATGCACCGGATTTGGACGCAGCCGCAGAAGCTGCCACTTCAGCCATCGCCTTCAACCAGGGTGAAGTGTGTACCGCAGGCTCCCGCTTATTGGTCGAAGCCTCTATCAAAGATGCCTTTGTTGAGAAGGTCGCCCTGCAGCTTCAAAACTGGCAACCCGGCCACCCGCTGGATCCTGACACGCAGGTCGGTGCCGTTGTTGACCAACAACAGTTGGACACCGTACTGACATATATTGAAAAAGGCGCACAAGGCGGCGCAACCATGGTGTGTGGTGGCAAGCGTGTGATGACAGAAACTGGCGGTTTATTTGTGGAGCCTACGGTGTTCGATAATGTGAACAACCAGATGCCGATTGCCCGAGAGGAGATATTCGGCCCGGTATTGTCAGTGATCACGTTCAACAGCGCTGAAGAAGCGGTGGCTATTGCCAATGACACCGACTACGGCCTGGCAGCCGCCGTGTGGACATCAAACATCAGTAAAGCGCACAAAACGGCGAAAGCACTGCGCACCGGTATGGTATGGATTAACCACTATGACGGCGGTGACATGACCGCACCGTTTGGCGGCTACAAACAATCCGGCAATGGCCGCGACAAATCCCTCCACGCTTTCGAGAAATATACCGAAGTCAAAGCCACCTGGATTGCGCTCTAACTTGAGCTAACCCTTCGATGAAAACGACAAGACCGGCAGATTTGCCGGTCTTCTCGTTTGGGTATGCGATTACTTTTCTTTCAGCGCTGTGGTGATCACGATTTTCCCTTCCAGCGTTTTGTGTACCGGACACTTATCGGCGATTTCCAGCAGGCGTTGACGCTCATCGTCGGTTAAATCACCAAATAGCTCGATTTCACGAGACATCACCTCCACCTTGGCATTGTCTTCATCGCAATGCTCACAATCCTCACCGTGATGGCGGCTGTGACGCAGCGTCACTTTCACATCATCCAGCGGCAGCTTTTTCCGGTTGGCATACATCCGCAGAGTCATGGAGGTACAGGCACCCAACCCGGCCAAAACATGCTCATAGGGATCCGGCCCCAAATTGTCACCATTGTAATCTACCGGCTCATCAGCAAACCACTGGTGATGGTCAGTCTGGATGGTGCGGGTGAACTGTTTGTTATGCTCGTGCACCAGCACTTCACCACGCTTAACCCCCTCTTCCGCATCACGGATTGGCGCAGCCCGGTCAATGTAGCGGTGTGACCATGCCGCAATCATCTCTGCCACATACTGGGCATCGTCTTTATTGGTAAGAAGGTGGTCAGCCGTATCCAGGGTGACAAAGCTTTTCGGGTGCTTGGCGCGTGTATAGATTTTCTCTGCTTCTTTGATAAGCACAATGTTGTCGATTGGCGAATGCATCACCAACAGCGGCACGCGCAGGTTTTCGATATCGTCATTCTCTTCACGGATATCGTCCAGGAATTGCTTTTTGATGGTAAACGGACGCCCTGCCAGCGTCAGTTCAGCCTCGCCCTCTGCTTCAATAGTTTCAATATGGGCAGAAAACTGTTTCGATACGTGTTCAGCATCAGCCGGCGCACCAATAGTCGCGACCGCAGCAACCTCCGGGATTTGGCGCGCTGCAGAAATCACCGCCCTACCGCCAAGACTGTGCCCAATCAAAAGCAATGGCGCTTCATAGTTGTCACGCAAAAAATCCGCCGCAGCCACCAGATCCTGAACATTGGAAGAGAAATTGGTATTGGCAAAATCACCGTCGCTGTTGCCAAGTCCGGTAAAATCAAAGCGAAAAACCGCGAAGCCGATGTTCACCAAGGCACGGGAAATCCGCGAGGCAGCAGCCACGTCCTTGCCACAGGTAAAGCAGTGTGCAAACAGGGCATACCCCCGGGCGCTGTTTTCAGGCGTTTCCAGCATACCTGCCAATTCATGCCCATTGCTTACAAAGGTGACTTTGCTTCTTTTCGCCGCCATGCCTGACTCCTTATCTTTTCTTCAACCAGAATAGGTCTTAATCGCCAAATCATCCTTCGATATCTGGCACAGACAGGTATAGACCGTATTCACGGACAAAAAATAACAAAACGCCCCACGCGGATGCGTGAGGCGCCCTAATCACTGCAGATGTGAATCTGATCGGTTATTGCAGCACTTCCTTAAGGCGGTGATATGCCATCCCGACGGCTAACAAAGGCGAGCGGAACATTGGTCCGCCGGGGAAGGTCATGTGCTTAACCTTTGCAAACACATCGAAGCGCTCTGCGGTGCCGGAAATGGCTTCGGCGATAACCTTGCCTGCCATGTGGGTGGCGTTTACGCCATGACCCGAGTAAGCCTGCGCATAGAAGATATTGGGGGCATCCGGCAACCGGCCGATTTGTGGCAAACGGTTGGCGCCGATACCAATCATACCGCCCCATTCGAAATCAATGCCGACGCCTTTCAGTTGCGGGAATACACGCTCCAGGTTTGGCAGCAAAGCGCCAGTGATATCTTTCGGATCTTTCCCCGAGTAGGTACAAAGCCCACCGAACAAGAGCCGGTTATCGCCGGAAAGGTGATAGTAATCCAGCGCAATACTGAGATCGGCAAACGCCATATTTTTAGGGATTGTGCTGGCGACCTGCTCATCAGAAAGCGGCTCGGTAGCTATCACATAGCTTCCAGCTGGGAGAACCTTGCCACCGATGTAAGGCTCCAGTTTATGGCCGATATAGGCATTGCCCGCCAACAGCAGAAAGTCGCACTTAACCTGTCCGGTGGCTGTTTTGACCACAGGTTGTTTACCTTTGATGATTTCAACCGCTGCGCTATCTTCGAAAAACTTCACCCCAAGGCTTGCCGCCGCCGAGGCTTCACCGGTTACCAGATTCAGTGGATGCAAATGCCCACTGCCCATATCCAGCATACCGCCGAGATAACGCTCAGAGCCAATGACCTCGCTCAGCTCGTCTTTATTCATCATTCGAAGTTCATGGGGATACCCCTGCGCTTTCAGATCGTCATAATCTTCCTGCATCTCTTTTATATGGGCTGGCTTTAACGCAAGATCGCAATATCCCATTGCCAGATCGCAATCAATTTTAAAAGTTGCAACTCGATCCCTGACGATCTGCACCGCTTCAACCCCCATTTGGCTGATAGCCGCTACCCCTTCTTTACCGATCTGGTTGGTAAACTGCTCAATGCCATGACCGATGCCACGGATAAGCTCTCCGCCATTGCGGCCTGATGCACCCCAGCCAATCTTGTTTGCCTCCAGCACCACCACCGAATAGCCCCGAAGCACCAGCTCAATGGCACTGTTAACGCCGCTGAATCCACCCCCTACAATGCAGACATCCGCCGTGATCGATTCCGTCAGAGCCGGATACCGATGCGGGTATTTTGCCGTTGCGGCGTAGTAAGAATTGGCATGGGGAAGGTTCGAAGCGGTGTGAGCCATTTTTACTTTCCTTGTAAAATATAATTAACAAAGATTACTTCAAACCTCACAATTGAGTGAAGTGAAAATTACACACAACGAGAGCTATGCACGGTGGTTTTTACTGCCGCAGAACAATCCGCCAGACTCCCTATCCTGCCGCACTTCACTTCATACTACTCATGCGGGAACAGGTCGCATCATTCTATCGACATGTGATGAATATTTTTGACATTGTGAAGGTGACATCACAAAAACATTGATAACTTGCCATGTAAAAGTAGGATTGCTTGTTCAAAATCTATTACAGTGTGGTTTTACGCCATTCAAAAAAGGAGAGCGTGACATTGGATATTGGTGCAAACCTCAAGGCGGTCAGAAAAAATCGTGGCTTATCACAACGAGAACTCGCCAAACGTGCGGGTGTGACAAACAGTACGATCTCGATGATTGAGAAAAACAGCGTTAGCCCATCCGTCAGCTCTCTGAAAAAAGTCCTTTCCGGTATTCCCATGTCACTGGTTGAATTCTTTGCCGCTGATGTTGGCCAGAATGACACTATTCCCGTGGTCTATCGCCAACAGGATTTGCTGGAAATCGGCGACGACAAGGTCTCAATGAAACTGATTGGTAAAGAGTTTCCAAGCCGAGCAATTTCAGTGCTTTCGGAAACCTACCCGCCAGGTGCCCATTCCGGTGAAGAAATGCTGCAGCATGAAGGCGAAGAAGCCGGACTGGTGATTGAAGGCAAACTGGAACTGACTGTCGGTGAGGACATCTTCGTTCTGGAAACCGGTGACAGTTACTACTTCGACAGCAACCGGCCTCACCGTTTCAACAACCCGTTTGAAACCACCTGCCGCCTGTTCAGCGCAACCACGCCAGCCAACTTCTAAAAAAACGCCCGGATGACCGCCGGGCGTTTTTTCTTTCTAGATACCGAATTTATCCCGCACTGAGTAATACCAAGCGCCTAGCGCTGAAAACGGAATACTCATCAGGTGTCCACCAGGAAATGGCAGATGCGGCAGGCTGGCAAAGGCATCAAAACGCTCCGCTTGCCCCTTCAACACTTCCGACATCAACTTGCCCGCCAGATGCGTATAAGTCACGCCGTGACCACTGCAGCCCTGGGAGTAATAGATATTGCTGCCGATACGGCCAACCTGTGGCAGACGTGACAGGGTAAGCAGGAAATTGCCCGTCCAGCGGTAATCAATCTTCACGTTTGCCAGCTGTGGGAAGGTTTTCAGCATTTTCGGGCGAATTATCGCGTCGATATCTGCCGGATCGCGGGCGCCATAGACAACACCGCCGCCATAGATAAGCCGCTTGTCACCGGAGAGGCGGTAATAATCCAGCAGGTAGTTACAGTCCTCAACGCAGTAGTCCTGTGGCAGCAAACTGGCCGCTAACTCTTCGCTCAACGGCTCCGTCGTGATCACCTGTGTGCCGCAGGGCATGGACTTGGCGCGAAGTTCCGGTACCAGTCCACCAAGATAAGCATTTCCCGCCACAATCACAAAGTTTGCCGTGACAGATCCCTGTTCAGTGATCACTTTGGCGGGTTCTCCCCGCGCAATGTTCACCACCGCAGACTGTTCATAGATTTTGCCACCCAGGCTTTCGACCACCGCCGCTTCACCCAATGCCAGGTTCAGTGGGTGGATATGCCCACCGGACATATCCAACAGCCCGCCGACATAGCGCTCCGTCGCCACCGCCTTCTGGATGTCCTTGGCATCCAGCAGTTCGAGATGCTCGTTGCCATACTTCTCCCACAGTGCCTTTTGGTGCTCAAGCTCCTGCATCTGTTTTTTGTTAAGGGCTGCGAAAATCCCGCCATCTTTTAGATCGCATTCAATGCCGTATTTTTTCACCCGTTCACGGATGATTTTGCCGCCTTCAAATGCCATCTCGCCAAACAGGGCAACTTTCTGCTTGCCGACCGTTTTCTCAATGACATCAATATCGCGGCTGAAACTGTTGACGATTTGGCCGCCATTGCGGCCTGACGCGCCCCAACCCACCTTCGCCGCTTCCAACACGACGACGTTGAATCCGGCTTCCAGCAAATGCAGCGCTGACGAAAGGCCGGTATACCCGGCGCCCACGATACAAACATCCGCCGTGATGTCTTCCTTCAACACCTCGCGCATCGGCGACGGATTGGCCGAAGCGGCATAATAGGAAGGCGCATGAGCCTGACTTGCCGTTTGGGTGCGTTGTTGCATTGGGATAGTACCTGCTTCCTGCATGATGGCATTCCTACTGTTGTTCAATTTCT
Organism: Enterovibrio paralichthyis; assembly: GCF_019209835.1. NCBI lineage: Bacteria > Pseudomonadati > Pseudomonadota > Gammaproteobacteria > Vibrionales > Vibrionaceae > Enterovibrio > Enterovibrio paralichthyis. Next base: position 68,587 of record NZ_JAHUTS010000015.1, read on the forward strand.
TGATTGAGGCGTTTTATTTCATCCAGTGATTTCTGCTCAGCGCGTCGTGCGATGTACCACGACAGGAACGCAAACAGAGAGACAACCACGATGATAATGGTCGCCAGCGCGTTGATTTTTGGCGATACCCCCAAACGCACCGATGAAAAGACCACCATCGGTAAGGTGGTTGAGCCGGGGCCAGAGACAAAGCTGGCAATCACCAAATCATCCAGCGACAGGCTGAAGCTGAGTAACCAGCCAGCCACCAGCGCCGGCGCAATCATGGGCACGGTGATCACAAAGAACACTTTAAACGGTGTCGCGCCTAAATCCATTCCGGCTTCTTCAATGGAAAAATCCAGTTCGCGCAGGCGCGATGACACCACGACAGCGACGTATGCGGCACAGAAGGTTGAGTGGGCGATCCACACTGTGGTCATCCCCCGCTCTGCCGGCCAGCCGAACAGTTCTCCCATCTGCACAAACAGCAGCAACAGGGACAGACCGATGATCACGTCTGGCATAACCAGCGGCGCGGTGATCATATTTGACAGTGTCAGGCGTCCCCACGATCGGCGGAAACGGGTCATCACAAATGCGGCGAGTGTGCCGATGATGACGGCCATGGTGGAACTGAAAAAAGCGATACGCAAACTGGTCCAGACCGCTTCCAGGATTTGCTCATCCTTAAACAGCTCGCCATACCATTTGGGTGAGAATCCACCCCACACCGTGACCAGTTTGGACGCATTGAACGAGTAGATGATCAGGATCAGCATGGGCAGGTAGAGGAACAACAAGCCTACCCAAAGCATGACCGTCGAAAATTGCCAGCGTTTCATCGGTCAGCCTCCATATCCTTGGATTGATAATGGTGGAACAAGGTGATTGGAATGATGAGCAACAGCAGCATCACAATCGCCAGTGCTGACGCTACCGGCCAATCACGGTTGTTGAAGAATTCTTGCCACAGCACCTTACCTATCATCAGGGTTTCCGGGCCGCCGAGCAGCTCAGGAATCACCACTTCGCCCACCACAGGGATAAACACCAACATGGAACCAGCAATAATCCCGCCTTTGGACAGCGGCAGTGTGACTTTCCAGAAGGTGTTGAAGTTACGTGAGCCCAGATCCGCGGCTGCTTCCAGCAAGCTGCCGTCGAGTTTCACCAGATTGGCGTAAAGGGGCAGCACCATAAACGGCAGGTAGGTGTAGACAATGCCGATATACACCGCGATGTTGGTATTGAGGATTTGAATCGGCTCCGAGATCACGCCAAGCCACATCAAAGCGTTGTTAATAATCCCGGTATTACTGAGCAACCCCATCCAGGCGTAAACACGGATCAGGAACGACGTCCAGGACGGCAACATGATCAGCAGCAGCAACACGGTCTGGTTTTTTGCAGGCGCACGGGCAATGGCATAGGCCATGGGATAGCCCAGAAACAGGCAACCCAATGTGGAAATGAAGGCTATCTTCAGCGAGCTGAGGTAGGCCATGTAATACAGGTTGTCATCCAGAATCCGCAGGTAGTTTTCCAGATTCAGGGTGATTTCTATGACTTCATCCACGTAGGCCACCACGGCCTCATAAGGTGGGATAGCCAGCGCAGCCATAGAGAAGCTGATTTTAAAAACGATCAGAAACGGGATAGCAAAAAAGAGCAGCAGCCAGAGATACGGGATCCCCATAGTAATGTGCCGCCCTTTGGGAAATAACATCCGCGTTTTATGGGGTGTTTTTTTGGCCGGTTCACTTTTTACCGGCGAGTTGGATACGGCTGTCATACGCGCAATACCACGCCACCGGTGGCCTCCCAGCTGATATACACTTCATCATCCCAGGTTGGACGATCCTGACGGCGGGAAATATTTGCCATGCTGCACATCACGACTTTATTGCTGGGCAGCTTCACGTAGTAAACGGACGTACCGCCTAGGTAGGCAATGTCATACACCGAGCCTTTTGACCAGTTGTACTCCCCTTCCGGCTTTTCCCGGCTGATAATCGCTTTTTCCGGGCGCAATGCGAGCCAGACTTTCCTGTCTTCCACATTGGTCGCCACACCGTGGCCGACATAAATCTGTTGCGCAGTATCACGCGATTCAATGACACAGTGGTCGGTTTCATCCACCACAATTTCGCCTTCGAACAGGTTCACCGAGCCGATAAATTCGGCAATCATCCGGCTGTTCGGGCTTTCATAAATGTCGGTTGGGGTGCCTATCTGGGCAATCCAGCCTTCATGCATAATGGCGATGCGCCCAGCCATGGTCATGGCTTCTTCCTGATCGTGGGTGACCATTACACAGGTCACGCCGACGCGCTCAAGGATATCGACCACTTCCAGCTGCATCTGGTTACGCAGTTTCTTGTCCAGCGCGCCCATAGGTTCATCAAGAAGCAGGAGTTTGGGGCGTTTTGCCAATGAACGTGCAAGGGCGACACGCTGACGCTGACCACCGGAGAGCTGATGCGGCTTTCGCTTGGCGTATTGCTCCATGTGTACCAGCTTGAGCATCTCTTTGACGCGATCCTGAATCTCGGCTTTTTTCAGTCTGTCCTGCTTCAAACCAAACGCTATATTCTGCTCAACGGTCATGTGCGGGAATAGCGCGTAGGACTGGAACATCATATTGATGGGCCTGTCATAGGGCGCCATGTCGGTGATGTCTTCACCATCGAGGTAAATCCTGCCGCTGGAAGGTTTTTCAAACCCTGCCAGAATGCGCAAAAGCGTCGATTTACCTGAGCCCGAACCGCCAAGCAGGGAGAATATCTCGCCCTTTTCAATGGTCAGGGACACATCATCGACAGCGCGAACATCACCAAACAGTTTGCTGATGCGGTCGATTTTCAACAGGTCGGGCTTTTTCACCCCACTGTTGCCATTTCCATTGGGTTTGCTGGTAACCATCTGATCCTCCCTGTGACTCCCAGACATAGAACATTCAAAATGGGAGCTGATTAATCAGCTCCCGATTCTGGTGTTACTGGCCGGTTTTCATCCGTGTCCAAAGACGGTTTTTCACCCGGCTGATTTTCAGCGGCATCACTTCGGACACAAACAGTTTGTCCATCACTTCCGGTGTCGGATAAATGGCAGGATTGTTCAGCACTTCCTGATCAATCAGTGCATTGGAAGCAGGATTGGGGTTTGCGTAGGCCACGTAGTCTGTGATTGGCGCAACCACTTCAGGACGCAGGATATAGTTCATAAAGATGTGTGCGTTTTTGGCATTTTTCGCATCAGCCGGAATCGCCATCATATCGAACCAGATGTTGGCACCTTCGCTAGGGATCGCGTAGTCAATCACCTGCCCATTGTCGGCTTCTTCTGCACGATAAGCCGCCTGGAACACATCACCTGAGAAGCCAAAGGCCAGACAAATATCGCCGTTGGCTAAGTCAGTGATATAGCGCGATGAATGGAAGTAGGTAATATAAGGGCGGATTTTCGCCAATGCTTCTGCCGCTTTTTCGTAGTCTTTTTTGTCGGTGGAATTGGGGTTAAGACCCAGGTATTGCAGCACCTGTGGCAGCACTTCATCCGCAGAATCCAGCATGGCGACTCCGCACTCCTGCAGTCTGGAGACATACTTGGGATCCATCAGCAAATCGAGCTTGTTCTCTGGCATGTCATCCCCAAGGATGGCGTTCACTTTTTCCACGTTATAGCCAATGCCGTTGGTACCCCACATATACGGGATAGCATACTGGTTACCCGGATCTGCCATTTCCAGTCGCTTCATCAGTTTCGGATCAAGGTTGCCCATGTTGGTCAGCAAACTTTTATCCAGCGGCTGGAACGCACCGGCTTTGATCTGCTTGGCGAGGAAATTGTTTGAAGGAACAACCAGATCGTAACCTGAGTTTCCTGAGAGGAGTTTCGCTTCCAGCACATCGTTACTGTCGTAAACGTCGTACGTCACTTTGATACCGGTTTCTTTCTCGAAGTTTTCAATCGTGTCTTCCGCGATGTAATCACTCCAGTTGTAGATGCGCAGAATTTCTTCAGCGTGTAGCCCGGTGGAAACCATCAGCCCCGCCATCACAATGGCGGTCACTTTTTTACGGATAACCATCTTCATGTTTTCTCCTTTTGGCTCAGTCCCTTCTGAGCGGTACTACATTCCAATGTCCAGGCCAGATGACCGTCATCTGGCCTTGATGGTTTGCTCGCACACAGTGCCAGCAGATTACGAAATCTTGTTCAGTACTAAACCACACCTTGGTCTTTCAGGTGCTGCAAGGTTAAATCCAGTGTCAGCCTCGCTTTATGGATAAGTTCGTCCACTTCAGCGTGAGTGATCACCAATGGCGGGCTGATGATCATGGTGTCGCCACACGCACGCATTACCAGACCATTCTCGACGCTGATGTCACGGCAAACCGTGCCGACACCGACTGATTCATCAAAACGGCTACGGGTTTCTTTATCTTTTGCCAGCTCGATAGCGGCCACCAAGCCTACGCCTCTCGCTTCGCCTACCAACGGATGATCTGCCAGCGTTTGCCACTGGGCCTGAAGGTAAGGGCCAATGTCATTTTTGACATATTCAACCAGGTTCTTTTCTTTCATTACCCGCAGGTTTTCCAGCGCCACTGCCGCGGATACCGGGTGTCCGGAATAAGTGTAACCGTGGTTGAAATCACCGCCTTTCTCTTCAAAGAGATCGGCGACACGGTCACTGACGATCACCCCGCCCATCGGGATATAACCCGACGTCATGCCTTTGGCGATGGGCATAAAATCCGGCTTGATGCCGAACGTCTGCGAGCCAAACCACTCGCCAGTGCGTCCAAACCCGCAAATTACTTCATCGGCCACCATCAGGATGTCGTATTTCGCCAGGATGCGGTTGATTTCCGGCCAGTAGGTTGACGGTGGGATTACCACCCCACCCGCGCCCTGAATAGGCTCAGCGATAAATGCCGCGACCTTGTCTTCACCGATTTCCAGAATCGCTTTTTCCAGCTCTTGTGCTGCCTGAATACCAAATTCTTCCGGCGTCAGGTCACCACCTTCACCAAACCAGTAAGGCTGCGCTATGTGGTGAATGCCGGGGATCGGCAAGCCACCCTGTTTGTGCATGGCTTTCATGCCGCCAAGGCTGGCACCTGCGACTGTGGAACCGTGATACCCGTTATGACGGCCAATGATGGTGAATTTTTCAGGCTGGCCTTTGAGCGTCCAGTAATGGCGAACCATGCGCAGCACCGTATCGTTGGACTCAGAGCCCGAACCGGTAAAGAACACCTGGTTCATATGCTCAGGCGCAAGATCTGCGATTTCTTTTGCCAGTTCCACCACAGGTGGGTGGGCACACTGGAAGAAGCTATTGTAGTAAGGCAGTTCTATCATCTGGCGGTGGGCAGCGTCCGCTAGGCGCTTTTCACCATAGCCAATGTTGGTACACCACAGGCCCGCCATGCCATCCAAGATACGGTTACCGTCGCTGTCCCAGATATATACCCCCTGTGCACGCACAATCATGCGCGCGCCTTTTTCCCGCAAGGCTTTGTGGTCACTGAAAGGGTGAAGGTAATGCGCGTTATCAAGCGCCTGAAGTGTTTGTGTATCCGTGTACTGATCAACGTGGGTCATGTCTGCCTCCACATCCATGTATTCGGGTTGTTGCCCGCCTTACGCGGGCAAGGAAAAAGAAAGGATTCGTTACACCGTCAGCAACAGGAACTCGCGTTCCCAAGAGCTGATCACGCGCTTGAAGTTTTCCTGCTCTTTGCGTTTAACGGCAATAAATCCGCGCGCAAAGGACTCTCCAAGGTACTCCGCCACTTCGTCGCAGTTCTCCATACGTTCAAGGGCGTATTCCAGGGTGTAAGGCAGGGTTGGGCTGCGAATTTCATAGCCACGCCCCTGGGCAGGTGGCGTTGGTTTCAACTCGCGGATCATGCCGATGTAGCCACACAGCAGGCTGGCGGCAATGGCGAGGTAGCAGTTGGCATCGGCGCCTGGCAGACGGTTTTCGACCCGGCGAGCCTGTGGTGAACAACTGGGTACCCGAAGGCCACAGGTGCGGTTTTCCTCACCCCATTCCACATTGACCGGCGCGGAGGTATCCGGCAGGAAGCGGCGGAATGAGTTCACGTTCGGCGCAAACAGCGGCAGCATTTCAGGAATAAACTGCTGCAGACCAGCAATGTGTCCATAGAAAAGTGAAGAGCTTGTCCCGTCTTCATTGGTAAAGACGTTCTTGCCAGTTTTGGTGTCGACGATGCTCTGGTGCAGGTGCATGGCACTGCCTGGCTCATCAGTGATGGGCTTTGACATAAAAGTGGCGACAACCTGATGCTTCAGGGCTGCTTCACGTAAGGTGCGTTTAAACAGAAACACCTGATCGGCGAGGATCAGCGGGTCACCATGACGGAAGTTGATTTCCATCTGGGCAACGCCCTCTTCGTGGATCAGAGTATCAATCGCCAGTCCTTGGGTTTCACACCACTCATACATGTCTTCGAACAAAGGGTCGAATTCGTTTGCGGCATCGATCGAAAATGACTGACGGCCGGTTTCCACACGACCAGAGCGTCCAACCGGCGGCTCAAGCGGCAAGTCCGGATCTTCACAGCGGGCGGTCAGATAAAACTCCATTTCCGGCGCCACCACTGGTTTCCAGCCGCGATCATCATAGAGTTTGAGCACGCGCTTCAGCACATTTCGCGGTGTCAGCTCAATCGGATTGCCCATTTTGTCGAAGGTGTCGTGAATAATCTGGGCGGTTTTTTCAATTGTCCATGGCAGCAGGTAGACAGCGTCTTCATCCGGTTTACAGATGAAGTCAATATCCGCTTCATCCAACAGGGCGTAGTAGATATCGTCATCGACATAATCGCCCGTCACGGTTTGCAACAGAACGCTTTCCGGCAACCGCATCTCCCCTTCATTCAGGAACTTATCGACCGGTGCAATTTTCCCCCGTGCAATGCCGGAGAGATCGCTCACCACACATTCCACTTCTGTAATTTCGTTTTCCTTTAACCACTTCTTTAGCTTATCCATAACTATTCCCACGCAGTTTCGCCTTTATCCGGCATGCTTCCCCAAATACTTCGAAGATAGCGGAATAAAAGGGATTTTTTGTGACTTCCCACTCAGGATGCCACTGAACTCCCATCGCGAAATTTTTCGCATCAATAACAGAGAAGGCCTCTATCAGTCCGTCGGGCGCGTACGCTTCCGGCCGCAATCCTTTGCCTAATCTGTCGATGCCCTGGGTATGGACAGAGTTAACGTCAGCAGAGGTGCGGCCCCAAGCCTCGCAGAGCAGCCCCCCGGGTTCGATATTGATGGTGTGGGAAATACCGTATTGGATACCAACGGTGGCCGTTTTGTCTTCCCGGTGTTCGATATAGCCACCGACTTCGTGCAGTTTCTGGTGTAGCGTTCCCCCCATCACCACATTCATTTCCTGAAAACCGCGGCAAATTGCCAGCACAGGAATGCCAAGTTCAAGCGCCAGTGTCATCAATGGCAACGTGGTGGCATCACGGGCAGGGTCGTGGTGGGTATCCGGGTCGCTTGGTGCGCCCTGATAATGATGGGGTTCGATATTGGATGGGGAACCGGTGAATAGAATGCCATCCAACGATGAAAGTAAACGCTTCAAAGGCAGAGCATCACCTAATGCAGGAACAATCACCGGACAGCCTCCGACCCCGTCCACAATGCTGCGCACGTATTTGTCGCCGCAGATGTGGAAAGGATGAAGCCCAAGCTGCGACGTACAGCCGGTCACACCTATCAGTGGGATTGTTGCTTCTGTCATATCACCCTCGGTTTTTATCCGCTTTTGCGTTCCACCCTTTTTTCGACGGATCGCACTACTTTGCGTTCATTTTTTAAAACGCTACACGTTAAAAATAAATTACGCAAGTGACACGCACAACAAAATAGATAGATTTATTTATCATTTTCTTAACATTGCTAATCCCCTGATTTCTCCACGCTTATCGTATTGATTTGAGGCCAAAAGACGGGGATTGTGACCTGCGACGCAGTTGACTTTATCAAGGCTTTACTATTCACTCAGCAGTATACCGGAAGGTGATTGATATAATTTACACTCAGGAAGGTGTTGCATGCGATATCAAACAGACAGGGAAATGTTTACCCAGGAGGACTCGCAGTTGCCGAGCGCGTCGGAAGCGCTTGAATTTCTGTCAAAACATCCTGGCATTGAGTACGTCGATCTTTTGATCATTGATATGAACGGTATCGTTCGTGGAAAACGCATTGAGAAAAACAAACTGGCCGCTGCGTACGACCATGGTATCGGTATGCCGCTGTCTATCTTCGGCATGGATATCACCGGTACCTCTGTAGAAGAAACCGGCCTCGGCATTGAAATTGGTGAGTCTGACGCATTTTGTTATCCGGTAGGCGGCACACTGTCTATGCAGCCTTGGCAACAGCGCCCTATCGCTCAGGTTCTGCTGCAGATGTACGAAGACGAAACCACTCCCTTCTTTGCCGATCCACGTATGGTGCTCAACCGCATTGTGCGTAAGCTCAAGGAAAAGGGGCTGACAGCCGTATCTGCATTCGAGATTGAGTTTTACCTCGTTGACGGCAGAGCCCCCGGCAAAGTACCTATGCCACCGGTATCGCCCGTCACGGGCAAGCGCCCTGCGACAACCCAGGTCTATTCGCTGGATGATTTAGACCACTATGCCGACCTTCTTACCGACATCATTGATGGTGCCCGAGCACAGGGGCTTCCGGCAGACGCCATTGTGGCGGAATCCGCCCCCGGACAGTTTGAAATTAACCTCAACCATGTCGGCGATCCACAAGCTTCCTGTGATCACGCCATGTTGCTTAAACGGGTTATCAAACAAACGGCGCATGTCCACCAGTTGGACTCCACCTTTATGGCCAAGCCTTACGCAGATCAGGCGGGCAATGGCATGCACTTGCATATCAGTCTGATTGATGAAGACGGAAGGAACATTTTCCAACCTGAAGTGGAAGGTGAACTTACCAACACCATTCGCTATGCACTCGGCGGTATGTTGAAGCTGTTGCCCGAATACATGGCGATCCTTTGTCCGAACATCAATTCGTACCGTCGCTTCGGCCCGGACTTTTATGTGCCTTGCTCGCCAAGCTGGGGGATTGAGAACCGCACGACAGCACTGCGTATTCCTATCGATACCCCGGAAGCTACCCGCATTGAGCACCGTATTGCAGGCACAGATGCCAACCCGTACCTAATGATGAGCGCACTGCTCGCCTCTATCCTGTACGGGATTGAAAACAAGATTGAGCCACCAGCCCCGACGGTCGGCAGCGCTTACGACAAAGAAGACGAGCTAACGCTCCCCACTAACCTACGTGATGCCCTGCGGGAGCTGGATAGCTCGGAGGTGATGCGTCATTATCTAGGGACAGATTTTGTCGATGTCTTCGTCACCTGCAAACAAAAAGAGCTGGAGCAATTTGAACGCCACATTACCGATCTGGAATACGACTGGTATCTCCACGCTTTCTGATTGAATGCCGTTTCAGGAATAAAGGCTGCGGTTCATGCAGCCTTTGTTTTTTCTTCACCTTGACTCCCCTCCTGCCCGCCGAGAAAATACCGCCGATATTGACTACTGCGGTTTATTCCCATGACTTCGACGCTTTGCCCTTGCGGCAGCCAAAAACCCTATAACGAATGCTGTGAGCCTGTGCACCAAAACCACGCCAATGCAGACCATCCAGAAAAACTGATGCGCGCCCGCTACGCTGCGCACGTAAAAGGGCTGGTAGACTTTGTGGTGGATACCTATCACGTCTCTTGTGGCGCGGAGCAACACCGCGACGCGATTGCCCAATCCGTTAACAGCGATTGGCTGATGCTGGAAGTCCTTTCCAGCTCTGTGGACGACGGCGGGAAGCAAGGTTTTGTCGAATTTAAAGCCCACTACAATGAAGACGGAAAACAATACTGCCTGCATGAAAAATCACGTTTTCTGACTGAAGAAAAAGACGGCCAGACCCTGTGGTATTACGTTGACGGTGAATACCCAAAGGCAGCGAAAGTAGGTCGTAACGATCCTTGCCCATGCGGCAGCGGCAAAAAGCACAAAAAGTGCTGTGGCTAAACGGCACTCAATCCTGCGATTAAAAAAGCATCAAGCTTTTTAGTGGGATGCCGATAAATAGGGGAAGCAACCATGAGGACAACACGATGGATTGGTTCCCCAAAATTTCTGACTACTCGCCCCAAAAGGTGGGTAATGTCCTGAAACAGGATAAGGCGAAACAGCAGCAACAAAAACGTGCTGAGGAAGAAGAGCGCAACGAAGAAGAGCAGGAAGCACCACCCACAGAGAACAAAAAGAAAAATGACGGTTTGCTGGATATTTACGTCTAACCACCCACTACTGCCCACAATTTCCACCCCAAAGAGCGTCCAACCCCCAAGCCATTGCCACGCAGACGAAACAAAACTGTTGCTTAAGTTTCATCCTGAGCATGTCACCCCTGCCTTCATCCCACACTTATACATGGTTAATGTTCAATCTCTTGCTCTGTGACTGGTTTTTGTCCATTTATCTTCATTCAGGCATTGCGAACGAATTCGCTAAACAGGCAAATTACTTGTTGCAAAATTTAAAGAGTTTGTTAGTGTGGAATCCAAGCAAACGATTACCCGTTGCAATAAATAGAGAAAGAAATATGCAAAAATCGCTAATGACCATTCACCATCATCACCATCCTGAGTAGTCTTTCGGGAGATGTGGTTTCGACTGGAAGACGAGGATAAGTTCTTCCAACGGTCATCATAGCGAACACAAAATTCAGACCCCCGGAAGAGCACCTTCCGGGGGTTTTTTACTTTTAGGATTCAAAAATTGCACTGAGGGACAGGAAAATCTCCAGCGCTAACGATACAGGAAAAAGATCATGCAAACAGAACGTCTACGACTTGCCATCCAGAAAAAAGGCCGCCTGGCGAAAGAGTGTCAGGAACTGCTCAAGCGCTGTGGCGTCAAAATCAACTTCTCCGGTGACCGTCTGGTCGTCCACGCCGAAAACATGCCGATTGACCTGCTGTTGGTGCGCGATGATGACATCCCGGGTCTTATCATGGACGGTGTCGTCGATCTGGGTGTGATTGGCGAAAACGAACTGGAAGAAGTCCGTCTGGAGCGTGTTGCGCTGGGCGAGCCTAATGAGTATGTAAAACTGCGCCGCCTTGACTTCGGTGGTTGCCGCCTTTCTGTCGCTATCGACAAAGACAAAACTTACAACGGCCCACAAGATCTGGCGGGCAAGCGCATCGCGACGACTTACCCGAACATCCTCAAGGCTTACCTCGACAAACAAGACGTGAAATTCAGCACCTGTATGCTCAACGGCTCCGTTGAAGTGGCACCACGCGCGGGCCTTGCAGATGCAATCTGTGATTTGGTGTCTACCGGCGCGACCCTCGAAGCCAATGGCCTGAAAGAAGCCGAGGTGATTTTCCGCTCTAAAGCAGTGCTGATTCAGCGCACCGGTGAGTTTGCGCCTGACAAAGCTGAGCTGATCGACCGCCTGCTGACCCGCATGAATGGCGTGATTCAGGCGAAAGAATCCAAGTACATCATGTTGCACGCGCCAAGCGAAACGCTGGAGCAAGTGGTGGAACTGCTGCCGGGTGCAGAAGACCCAACCATCCTGCCGCTGGCACACGACAAACAGCGCGTGGCTGTTCACCTTGTGAGTACAGAGAACCTGTTCTGGGAAACCATGGAAAAACTGAAAGCACTGGGTGCCAGTTCCATTCTGGTGCTGCCAATTGAAAAGATGATGGAGTAAGCCATGAAAACCGTGGTTTGGAAATCTCTCAGCGATACCCAGCGTGAAAACGCGCTGGAGCGCCCCGCAATCTCTGAAAGTGCGTCTATCACAGAAGCGGTAGAAGGTGTTATCCGCGAAGTCCGCACTGGTGGTGATGCCGCTCTTAAAGCGCTCACTGAAAAGTTCGATAAAGTGGTACCGGAAAATATCCGCGTGTCACAAGATGAGATTGACGCTGCAGACAGCCGTTTGGGCGACGAAATCAAAACGGCACTCAAACAGGCCTACGACAACATTGCCTGCTTCCACAAAGCGCAGAAGGCTCAGCCCTTGACCGTTGAAACGATGCCAGGTGTGGTTTGTGAACTGGTCACCCGCCCTATCAACCGCGTCGGTCTTTACATTCCCGGCGGCAGTGCGCCATTGCCATCAACTGTGTTGATGCTGGGTGTGCCATCGCAAATCGCAGGTTGCCGTAAAGTCGTGCTTTGCTCACCGCCACCCATCGCCGATGAAATTCTCTATGTCGCCAAGCTTTGCGGCATCGATGAAGTGTATAACCTAGGCGGCGCTCAGGCGGTAGCAGCTATGGCTTACGGCACCGAAACCGTAAGTAAGGTGGACAAGATCTTTGGCCCAGGCAACGCATTCGTGACCGAAGCCAAACGTCAGGTGAGCAATGACCACAACGGCGCGGCGATTGATATGCCTGCGGGTCCGTCTGAAGTACTGGTGATTGCTGATGAACACGCCGATGCAGATTTCGTTGCCGCCGACTTGCTGAGCCAGGCAGAACACGGTCCAGATTCACAGGTGGTTCTGGTTACCCCATCGCCCGAGCTGGCAGAAAAAGTGGCTGATGCGGTACAAAAGCAACTGAAAGTGCTGACCCGCGCTGATATCGCCAGTAAAGCATTGGGCTCAAGCATCATCATCATTGCGGACAGCCTGACTCAGTGTGTGTCGATTTCAAATTGCTACGGCCCAGAGCACCTGATTGTCCAAACCAAGAATCCACGTGAGCTGCTGCCGCTTTTAGACAATGCTGGCTCGATTTTCCTTGGCGCTTGGTCACCGGAGTCAGTGGGCGACTATGCCTCTGGCACCAACCACGTACTGCCAACTTACGGCTATACGCGAACCTATTCGAGCCTCGGCCTTGCTGATTTCAGCAAACGCATGACAGTACAAGAACTGTCTGCATCTGGTCTGCAAGCGCTGGCACCAACCGTCGTTGCCATGGCTAACGCAGAAGGATTAGACGCGCACCGCAATGCAGTCACCATTCGCGTAGAAAAACTTAATAAGAATTCATAATTGCAGGTGCCCAAATGGATATTGAAAAATTAGCCCGTAAGGATGTTCAAGCGCTGACACCGTATATGTCAGCCCGCCGCTTAGGTGGCAGCGGTGATGTCTGGCTGAATGCCAATGAATCCCCGTTTAACAACGAATACACCATCAATGGTGCGGGACTTAACCGCTACAGCACCTGCCAACCGGAAGCGTTGATCCGCGCTTATGCTGACTACGCAGGCGTTCGCCCAGAGCAGGTACTCACCTCCCGCGGTGCAGACGAAAGCATCGAACTGCTGGTTCGCACCTTCTGTGAAGCGGGTGAAGACAGCATTCTGTATTGCCCACCGACCTACGGCATGTACGCCATCAGTGCGGAAACAGCGGGTGTGGAACGTAAAGTCGTCCCATTGACCGACGAGTGGCAACTGAATCTACCGGAAATTGAAAAGAGCCTTGATACCGTCAAGCTGGTGTTTGTTTGCAGCCCTAACAACCCGACCGGTAATCTGGTGAACCGCAATGATATCGAAGCCCTGTTGGAAATGACTGCCGGCCGCGCGCTGGTGGTGATGGACGAAGCCTACATCGACTTCTGCCCAGAAGCGTCAACGGTCGATCTGCTGGTGCGCTATCCAAACCTTGCGATCCTGCGCACCCTGTCCAAAGCTTTCGCGCTGGCCGGTTTGCGCTGCGGTTTCACGCTGGCAAACCCACAAATCATCCAGTTGATGACCAAAGTGATTGCACCATACCCAGTACCGGTACCGGTCACCGAAATTGCCCTGCAGGCGCTGAACGAGGCCGGTCTTGCCCGCATGAAATATCAGGTACTGGATCTCAATGCCAACCGTGCCTATCTGCAGGCCGGTCTGTCAATGCTGCCAGATGTGGAAGTGTTCGACGGCTACGGCAACTACCTTCTGGTGAAATTCCCTGATGCCGATTTGCTATTTAACGCGCTGTGGGATCACGGCATCATCTTGCGCCGCTCACCGATTGAAGGGTGCATCCGCATCAGCGTAGGCAACCGTGAAGAATGTGAAAAGACCCTGACCTTTATCCGCCAGCAGCTGGCATAAAGCGCGCCACAAAAAGGAATTTGTAGTGAAAGAAAAAATCCTCTTTATCGACCGTGACGGCACCTTGATTGTCGAGCCGCCTGTGGATTTTCAGGTCGACCGCCTCGACAAACTCAAGTTAGAGCCTTTCGTCATCCCTGCCCTGCTGGCACTCCAAGACGCTGGCTACAAGCTGGTGATGGTCACCAACCAGGATGGTCTGGGCACAGACAGCTATCCACAGGAAGATTTCGACGCCCCACACAACATGATGATGGAGATTTTCGAATCTCAGGGCGTGAAGTTTGCTGATGTATTGATTTGCCCGCACTTCGACCACGAAGGCTGCAGCTGCCGCAAGCCAAAACTCGGTTTGGTAAAAGATTACCTCCAGCAGGGCCGTGTGGACTTCAAAACATCGGCAGTGATTGGCGATCGCCAGACTGACCTGCAACTGGCAGAGAACATGGCAATCCGCGGTATTCAATACAATCCGGAAACCATGGGCTGGCAGCAAATCCTGAAGGATTTGACCACCAATCCACGTATAGCATCCGTCGTACGGACCACCAAAGAAACGGACATCCGTATCACGGTGAACCTTGACGAAACTGGCGGCAACAAGATCAATACGGGCCTTGGTTTCTTTGACCACATGCTGGATCAAATCGCGACCCATGGCGGCTTCCGTATGGAAGTGGCGGTAGAAGGCGATCTGCATATCGACGATCACCACACCGTCGAAGACACGGCGCTAGCGCTGGGTCAGGCGTTGAAAGAAGCGCTGGGTGACAAACGCGGTATTGGCCGTTTCGGTTTCAGTCTGCCAATGGATGAGTGTTTAGCGCAATGTGCTCTGGATTTGTCTGGCCGCCCTTACCTGAAATTTGAAGCGACCTTCTCGCAGGACAAAGTCGGCGACCTTTCAACCGAAATGGTTGAGCACTTCTTCCGCTCACTGACTGACACCATGGCGTGTACCCTGCACCTGTCATCAGACGGCGACAACACACACCACATCGTGGAAAGCCTGTTCAAAGCCTACGGCCGCACACTGCGTCAGGCGATCCGCGTCGAGGGTAACGAGCTGCCAAGCAGCAAAGGGGTGCTGTAATGAGCGATGCAAAGATTGTCATCATCGACACGGGTTGTGCAAACGTCAGCTCTGTGCGTTTTGCGATTGAGCGCCTCGGTTACGATGTCACGATCAGCCGCGACCCAGATGTGGTGTTGGCAGCAGACAAACTCTTTCTGCCTGGTGTAGGTACGGCGTCCGAGGCAATGAAAAACCTACAAGAGCGCGACCTGATTTCGCTGGTACGCGAAGTGAAGCAGCCGCTTCTTGGCATATGCCTTGGCATGCAGCTTCTGGGTAAATCCTCACAGGAAGGCAAAGAGCAGGTGAGCTGCCTAGGCCATGTTGATGCCGACACTAGCTTGATGGAAACCGGCGAGTTGCCGCTTCCTCACATGGGCTGGAACACTGTCACCCCAGTGAACAATCACCCGCTGTTTAAAGACATTCCGGAAAACAGCTATTTCTACTTTGTTCACAGCTACGCCATGCCAGTCGGCGATTACACCATTGGTGAGTGCGACTACGGCAAGCCGTTTACTGCCGCCTTACAAAGTGGCAACTATTACGGTGTGCAATTCCACCCTGAGCGCTCAAGCAAAGCTGGCGCACAACTGATTAAGAACTTTTTGGAGATGTAATTAAGGATGATCATTCCCGCATTGGATTTAATCGACGGGCAGGTCGTCCGTCTCTATCAGGGTGACTACGGACAAGTTACCGAATATAAAGTCGACCCAAGTGAGCAGTTCGCGATTTACCACAACGCAGGCGCGAACTGGCTGCACTTGGTAGACCTAACTGGAGCTAAAGACACCTCTGCCCGCCAGCTGCCATTGATTGAAAAACTGATTGCCAGCACCCCAGCCAACATCCAGATTGGCGGTGGTGTGCGCAAAGAAAGCGACGTGGTAGAGCTGCTACGTGCCGGCGCAAAACGTGTTGTCATCGGCTCTACTGCTGTGAAGCAACCTGAACTGGTTAAAGGCTGGATGGAAAAATACGGCGCCGAGCAAATCGTGCTGGCGCTCGACATCAACATTGATGACAACGGCAACCGCATGGTTGCGGTTTCCGGCTGGCAGGAAGATTCAGGCGTTACCATCGAAGCGCTGCTGGACGACTTTCTGACGGTTGGCCTCAAGCACGTGCTGTGCACTGATATCTCTCGCGATGGCACCTTGGCAGGCTCTAATGTCGATCTTTACAAAGATCTGTGTGCCGCCTACCCACAGGTTCAGTTCCAGTCTTCCGGCGGTATCGGCTCACTGGCTGACATCGAAGCACTGAAAGGCACAGGCGTCGCAGGCGTTATCGTCGGCCGAGCCTTGCTGGACGGCAAGTTCACTGCAGAGGAGGCATTCGCATGCTGGCAAGAAGGATAATCCCATGTCTTGATGTTCGCGATGGTCAGGTGGTGAAAGGTGTTCAGTTCCGTAACCACGAAATCATCGGCGATATCGTCCCGCTGGCGGCACGTTACGCAGCTGAAGGCGCAGACGAACTGGTGTTTTACGATATCACTGCATCCAGTGATGGCCGTGTGGTGGATAAAAGCTGGGTCGCGCGTGTGGCGGAAGTCATCGACATTCCATTCTGCGTGGCTGGCGGCATTAAAACCGCAGAGGACGCTAAACGCATTCTGGAATTCGGCGCGGACAAAATCTCCATCAACTCCCCGGCGCTGGCTAACCCAGAACTCATCACTGAGCTTGCCGAGAAATTTGGTGTGCAGTGTATCGTGGTCGGTATCGACTCCTACTACGACAAAGACACAGGCAAGTATCAGGTTTATCAGTTCACGGGTGACGAAGCCCGCACCAAAGCGACCCAATGGGAAACCCGCGACTGGGTGCAGGAAGTCCAAAAACGTGGTGCTGGTGAAATCGTGCTGAACATGATGAACCAGGATGGCGTGCGCAACGGCTACGACCTTGAGCAGCTCAACATGGTTCGCGAAGTATGCCATGTTCCTTTGATTGCCTCAGGCGGCGCAGGTGAAATGTTCCACTTTGCTGATGCGTTCAATAAAGCGAATGTTGACGGTGCACTGGCAGCGTCTGTATTCCACAAGCAGATCATCAACATTGGTGAACTGAAACAATACTTAAAACAACAAGACGTGGAGATCCGCTTATGAGCCAGACACTATCAAACGCGGCGCTCGCTGAAAGCATCGACTGGGAAAAAGTCGACGGCTTGGTACCTGCCATTGTCCAAAACTCACAGAGTGGACAGGTTCTGATGATGGGTTACATGAACCAGGACGCGCTGGCAAAAACGCTCGATACCGAGCAAGTGACTTTCTTCTCTCGCACCAAGGAGCGTCTTTGGACCAAAGGCGAAACCTCCGGTAACGTGCTGCGTCTCAAGCACATCGCGGTGGATTGCGACAAAGACACCCTGCTGGTGCAAGCCGACCCGATCGGCCCAACCTGCCACCTCGGCACCGAAACCTGCTGGGGCGATGACGACGCAAACAAGCCTTCACTGGTGTTTCTTCATCAATTGGAGCAGGTGTTGGCTTCCCGTCGAGGATCCGATCCTTCAACGTCTTATACGGCGTCCTTGTATGCCAAGGGCACCAAGCGCATTTCGCAGAAAGTGGGCGAAGAAGGCGTCGAAGTCGCGCTTGCAGCGACGTCGGGCGATAAGGAGGAGCTGATCAATGAGTCCGCCGATCTGATGTACCACTTGCTGGTGTTGTTGCAAGACCAAGGCTTTTCGCTCGAAGATGTAGCGAATAAGCTGAAGGAACGTCACAAGTAGCATAACTAGTCAGAACACACCCTAGGCAACCTCACCGGTTGCCTTTTTCATAGATGCTCGCTCACTTCTAACCCATTAAATATCACTACCTTGCAAAATCGGCATTATTTTTGCTGTACCTTGAACCTAAAGACAAAATTCCGCCCCCGACAATATTCTGACTCTATTTTGAAGCGGTGAATACTCGGAAAAGTGCTCGCAACGCCTAGCGGCTGCGTTTCACGATTGGAGTTTATCAGCGCCACGCCAAAGCAATGAGTTCGATATTGATAGAGAAGAGGCAACACTCTGCCTCCACAGGCTAACTAGGAGCATTGATTCGTGAACATTGATATATCACTTTGGGTTGGAACACGCCGAATATTGCTCAAGGGGCAAAGATGAAAGTTTGTATTATTCCTGCACGAGGCGGCAGTAAACGAATTCCGGGAAAAAACCTGAAAATGTTTATTGGACGCCCCATCATTGCTTACGCTATTGAAGTGGCCAAACAATCGTCACTTTTTGATCGCATTATCGTTTCTACTGATTGCCAAGAAATTGCCACCGTATCGAGAGAGCTTGGTGCTGAAGTTCCTTTCATGCGACCCGATGCGATATCTGATGATTACGCTACGACCCTCGATGTATTGAAACATGCCATCGAGTGGCTGGTTGACAATGATGACAATCCAATAGATGCCGTGTGCTGCTTATATGCTACCGTTCCTTTTACACGAGCTAAAGATCTAGAAGACGGTCTATCTTTGCTTGATGGCGACAATACAAAATACACATTTGCAGCCACTCGTTTTTCCTACCCAATCCAACGTTGCATTCGTATTAATAGTGAAGATAGCGTTGAGATGTTCTGGCCAGAGCATTTTTCTAGCCGCTCTCAAGACTTAGAGTTGGCATACCACGATGCAGGCATGTTCTATTGGGGACGCCCTGACGCTTTCATTGCCGGACTACCCATTTTTGCACCTCATTCAAAAGTGGTTCAGATCCCCCATTTTCGTGTTCAAGATATCGACGAACCTGACGACTGGATCCGCGCTGAAATGCTCTATCAAATTCTTTCTCAACGCGGAGAGTTATAACTACGATAAACTTTTCAGCGTTTGAATAGCTTTCACCCGTTCAGGTTTGCGTCTCCAAGCATCTGCTATTCACCTGAGGCCATCGCCGCCCAACTAACATGAAGCTTTCATGACATCACCCATTTGCTGTTGACGAAAAACCAATAACCCATAACATATGCATATCCATATATGAGGATTTAAATATGTTGCCTCACCAGTTTTTCAAGCTGCTTGCTGATGAAACCCGTGTGCGTTGTTTACTGGTTATCGCCCGTGAGCAAAAAGTGTGCGTGGCTGAGTTGACCGAAGCGCTTAATGAAAGTCAGCCTAAAGTTTCACGCCATCTGGCCTTGCTACGCGCCAGCGGTGTGATAGTCGATACCCGCCAAGGGCAATGGGTGTTTTACCGCCTGTCTGACAAGCTTCCCGGCTGGATGCGAAAGCAAATTCAGGGGCTGGTGGATTCAAACTGCCTCAAAGAAGAATACCAGCAAGATATTCAGCGTCTGTCTGACATGAAATCTCGCCCGACCTGTTGTGTTTAAGGATTACAGAATATGACGATTAAAGTTGGAATTAACGGCTTTGGCCGTATCGGCCGTCTGGCACTGCGCGCAGCGTTTGACTGGCCAGAACTGGAGTTTGTTCAAATCAATGATGTAGCCGGTGATACAGCCACACTGGCTCACCTTCTGGAGTTTGATTCGGTACAAGGTCGCTGGCACCACGAAGTCACAACAGATGGCGACACCATGATCATCAATGGCAAAACTATCCAGACTACACAGCAAAAAGCCATTGCTCATGTGGATTGGTCAGGCTGTGACGTGGTGATCGAGGCCACCGGTGTTCACCGCAAAGGCGAATTCCTTAACCAGTACATTGAGCAAGGTGTAAAGCGCGTTGTTGTTTCAGCCCCGGTTAAGGAGGATGGCATCGCAAACATCGTTGTCGGCGTGAATGACCATATCTTCGATGCAGACACACACCGCATTGTTACCGCCGCTTCCTGTACCACCAACTGCATTGCGCCAGTGGTAAAAGTGATCCACGAGAAACTGGGGATCGAACAATCTGCATTTACCACCATCCACGATCTGACCAACACCCAGACCATTCTGGATGCCCCACATAAAGATCTTCGCCGTGCCCGTGCCTGTGGCATGAGTTTGATCCCTACAACGACTGGTTCAGCGCAAGCGATCGTTGAGATCTTCCCTGAGCTGGAAGGCAAGATAAACGGCCATGCCGTGCGCGTACCACTGGCGAACGCCTCGCTGACTGACATCATTTTCGATGTGAAACGCGATACCACCGCGGAAGAGGTCAATGCCTTGCTGAAAGAAGCCTCGGAAGGCGAACTGAAAGGCATTCTTGGCTTTGAAGAGCGCCCACTGGTGTCTATCGATTACAAAGGCGACCAACGTTCAACCATCGTCGACGCCCTCTCTACCATGGTTGTCGGAAAGCGCATGGTGAAAGTCTACGCCTGGTATGACAACGAAATGGGTTACGCGACACGCACGGCTGAGCTGGTACGCAAAGTCGGTATGGCATAAGGATATACGCAATGACACATCCAACATGGGAGCTGGAGCTGGAGGGCACTTCAGGTCTGGTTTTAACACCTTGCCCGGGAACAAAAGGTACACCTCTCACTGATAGCATCGAGCAACTTAAAGCGCAGGGCGTTGCCGTTCTCGTTACAGCGTTAAGTCAACATGAGTTGGACGAGGCGGGAGTAAGCTCGCTTCCAGAAGAAGCTGAAAATGCTGGCCTGACTTGGTTTAACACACCGATTGAGGATGATTGCGCACCGGATGAAGCCTTTCATTCCCAGTGGAAAGATATCTCCCCTTCTATCCATCAAGCTTTGGATAACGGTGGAAAAGTCGCACTGCACTGCATGGGAGGTTCTGGCCGCACTGGTTTGCTGGCCGCCCACATTTTGCTGGAAAAAGGCTGGTCGCTGTCGGACATCGTTCCAAGCGTACAAGCACTCAGACCGGGCGCGTTCACCAAAGCACCCCAAATCGATTACATCAACCAGTTTGCGAATCAGTACTATCTCAAAGCGCTGTAATTGCAGCGCTTTTTAAGCAGGTTTTTATGCTGTCTCAACTAAACGCCAACGTGCGCCAGTACATGCTGGTGACGTTTAACTACTGGAACTTCACCGTCACCGATGGCGCACTGCGCATGTTGGTGGTGCTCTATTTCTATGACCTTGGCTACACC
Organism: Enterovibrio paralichthyis; assembly: GCF_019209835.1. Classification (NCBI taxonomy): domain Bacteria; kingdom Pseudomonadati; phylum Pseudomonadota; class Gammaproteobacteria; order Vibrionales; family Vibrionaceae; genus Enterovibrio; species Enterovibrio paralichthyis. The sequence continues at coordinate 89,874 of NZ_JAHUTS010000015.1, forward strand.
GGCCTGGAAATCGCCTCCCTTTTTCTTTTCTATGAATTTTTTGGCGTTGGCACCAACCTCATTGGTGGCTGGTTAGGCGCAAGGCTCGGGCTCAATCGCACCATGAATATTGGCCTTGGCATGCAGATCATTGCCCTTTTGATGCTCGCCGTTCCGGCTTCCTGGCTCAGTATTCCCTGGGTTATGGGCGCGCAAGCACTCTCAGGTATCGCGAAAGACTTGAATAAGATGAGCGCCAAAAGTGCAATCAAAACCCTGGTGCCAGAAAATGCCCAAGGGGCGCTCTACAAATGGATTGCCATCCTGACCGGGTCAAAGAATGCACTGAAAGGGGCGGGCTTTTTCCTTGGCGGCGCACTCCTGTCACTGATTGGGTTCCAATACGCAGTGGCGGCCATGGCGGGCGTATTGCTGTTCGTCTTTATCGGCAGCTTGCTGTTCCTCAAATCCGATATGGGGAAAGCGAAAACCAAGCCTAAGTTTTCAGAGATTTTCTCTAAATCCCGCAGCGTTAACATCCTTTCTGCCGCCCGCATGTTCCTTTTTGGCGCGCGCGACGTCTGGTTTGTGGTGGCTCTGCCGATTTATCTCGGCGCCACCTTTGGCTGGGATCACTCTGCAGTGGGTGCATTTCTCGCTATCTGGGTGATTGGTTATGGCATCATTCAGGGCATTGCGCCACGAATCACTGGCAAAGCGTCAGGTCAGCCGCCGCAGGGGAAATCTGCCATTATTTGGGCTCTGATTTTGGCTGTGGTCACCGGTTTGATAGCGTTCAGTGTGCAACAGCAGTGGCACCCTGAGATTGTCATTATTGCCGGTTTGATGCTGTTTGGTGCCGTGTTTGCGGTGAACTCCTCGCTGCACTCATACCTTATTGTCAGCTATGCCAAAGGGGATGGGGTTTCTTTGGATGTGGGTTTCTACTACATGGCCAATGCCATGGGACGCCTGATCGGCACCATGTTGTCAGGCTGGGTTTTCCAGGTGTGGGGATTCGCCGCTTGTTTGTGGGTTTCCTTCCTGTTCCTGGCTGTGACCACGCTGATCTCGTTTGGCCTTCCGAACAACCAGGCTGAACCGCTTCGCGGATAACGGTGCTTTTAAGCCCCCAAAATAATGAAACAGCAAAAAGAAAAGAGCAAAGAGCAAAGAGCAAAGAGCAAAAAGAAAACGTTTGCGTAAATGCTGCGCAACGACAAAAAAACCCGCCATCAGGCGGGTTTGTACATTAGCTTACGCTCAAGTGTGCTGCTGCTTTTTGGTTGCCTCGGTCGCATCTTGTTGCCCATTCTGCACTTCATCCAGCCACAGTTTGTGGTGCTGCTTAGCCCAAGCTTCGTCAACATAGCCTGTCGCCATGCCTTCGAAAGCGCCTTCCGTGCCTGCCGTACCAATATAGATATGACCAAATGCGGCAGCCAAAAGACCCAATGATGCGATGCCATGGATGACGTTGGCGATCTGCATGTCCTGACGGGTTTGGTCGAAGATCGGGAAGTCCATGACCAGACCCGTAATACACACTACGACGCCAACTGTCGCCAGCAGCCAAAACCAGATTTTCTCACCGCCATTGCAAAAGCCCGCATCCGGGTGTTTGCCATTAGGCAGAATTCCACCACCTTGCTTAAACCATTCGATGTCGACTTTGTTGATGAAATTGTTTTTCATCCACTTCACCAACATACACAGCAGACCCAGCACAAACAGCGGCCCCAGATAATTGTGGGACACTTTGGACGCATAAATAATGCTGCCCCAAAGCGCATCCGGTGCCACAGGCTTGATAAAGTGGCGGCCATACAAAAGCACGATGCCGGTGAAACCCAGGATCAGGAAAGTGATGGCCGTAAACCAATGCATGGCGCGCTCAAAAGGCGTCCAGCGCTTGACCTTCTTTCCTGTCCGTTTGTTCACCAATTCAATGCGCCCAGCCCACAGGTAGAACAACAACAGGCTAGCAGCTGACACACCGAGGAAAGTTAACCCCAGCGGACTAACCCACTGGTTGCGGATTTCCCGCCAACGTTGGCCGTTCACATTGATAAGCTGACCAGCCTCATTACCGCTTGCAACAGTAAAGCCTGAATCGCCATCACGCACTTCCGTCCAGAACTCAGGACCTCCCAGCATCAACTTCTCCTGCTGCTGGTTGGCACTCTGATCTGTCTGCGCATGCGCAACCGGAAACGCCGACATGAACAATACCACTAGCATGGCGAGCAATGTTCTTAACATATCTCCTCCTATCGCCGCTGGAGCCGGGGGCTTTGCCCCAGCTTCAGCGACACTCCACGCTAATCAGCTTTTAGTTGCGTCGTAGGCAAGGTTGTCACCATTGGTCCAACCCGCGCCTTTGGCACCACGCTCTACCACGCGCTGACGGAAGATAGCGGAGATTTTCTCCGCATCACCGGCCAGCAGCGCCTTGGTAGAACACATTTCCGCACACAACGGCAACTTACCTTCAGCAATACGGTTGGCACCGTACAACGCTTTCTCTTCAGGTGAGTTGTCAGGGAGTGGACCACCAGCACAGAAGGTGCATTTGTCCATCTTGCCACGCTCACCGAAGGCGGCTTTGGTTGGGAACTGCGGCGCGCCAAACGGACAGGCGAACAGACAGTAACCACACCCGATGCAAGTGTCCTTGTTGTGCAGGACGATACCTTCTTCCGTGCGGTAGAAGCAGTCTGCAGGACACACCGCCATACACGGTGCGTCCGCACAGTGCATACAAGCCACGGATACCGAGTTTTCACCCGGCTCACCATCGTTAAGCGTTACCACGCGGCGGCGCTGGGTTCCCCACGTCACCACTTCTGAGTTGGCGTTGCTACACGCCGTGACACAGCCGTTACATTCAATGCAGCGTTTGGTGTCACACAAGAATTTCATATCTGCCATAACTATGCGCTCCCCTTACGCCGGTAGGATCTTACAGAGTGTCACTTTGGTTTCCTGCATCACAGTCACCGGGTCATAACCGTAGGTAGTTGCCGTGTTACAGGACTCACCGATCACATAAGGTTCCGCACCTTCAGGGTACTTATCCAACAGGCTGTCCCCCTGGAAAACACCACCGAAGTGGAACGGCATAAAGGCAAGACCTTCATAAACGCGCGGCGTGACCATGGCTTTCACCTTCACGCGGCCTTTATCCGGCCCTTCTACCCATACGTCCTGGCCATCTTTGATACCGAGGTTGTTGGCATCGACGATGTTGATTTCAACAAACATCTCTTGCTGAAGCACTGCCAGCCAAGGGTTAGAGCGGGTTTCTTCACCGCCGCCTTCGTATTCCACCAAGCGGCCGGAAGTCAGGATGATCGGGTATTCTTTCGCCGCATCAATATCCTGAATTGACTTATACAGGGTCGGCAGTCGGTAAATGTCTTTCTGGTCGTCCCAAGTCGCGTATTCAGGCAGAAGATCGCGGCGCGGCGTATAAAGCGGCTCGCGGTGGAGCGGCACTTTATCCGGGAAGGTCCAGACAATCGCACGCGCTTTGGCGTTACCGAATGGAATACAGCCGTGAGCAATCGCAACACGCTGGATGCCGCCGGAAAGGTCGGTCTTCCAGTTTTTGCCTTCTGCTGCGGCTTTCTCTTCAGCCGTGAGATCGTCCCACCAGCCGAGTTGCTTCAGCATCTTGTCGGTGAATTCCGGATAGCCATCTTCCAGCTCACAGCCTTTGGAATAACTGTCGACCGCCAACAGGCTCTGGCCTTCGTATTCCACACCGAAACGCGCACGGAAGTTACCGCCACCACGCGCCACTTCTTTGGAGGTGTCATACAGGATGTGGGTACCGGGGTGTTTCATCTCCGGTGTGCCCCAGCACGGCCATGGCAAACCGTATGTTTCGCCACTCACTGGGCCACCTTCGGCTTCCAACGTCGTGAAGTTGAATGTGTGCCAGTTTTGCTGGTGCGCTTTAATACGCTCAGGGCTTTGACCGGTGTAGCCAATCGTCCACATACCGCGGTTGAACTCACGGGTGATGTCTTCGATCAATGGCTCGTTGTTCTCAACTTTAATGTGCTTGAACAGCTGATCTGAGAAACCCAGCTTTTGCGATACCAGATACATGATTTCATGATCAGGTTTGGAGTCGAACAGTGGCTCAATGACTTTGTCACGCCATTGCAGTGAACGGTTGGACGCCGTCACCGAACCATAGGTTTCAAACTGAGTGGTTGATGGCAGCAGGTACACACCGTCTTTGCGGTTGTTCATGACGGCAGCAACCGTTGGGTATGGGTCGACGATGACCATCATATCCAACTTTTCCATCGCCTTTTGCATCTCTGGTCCACGGGTTTGCGAGTTCACCGCATGGCCCCAGTAGAACATGGCTCGGATATTGGCTTTCTGTTGCAGCTTAGCTTTGTCTTCCAATACGCCATCAATCCAGCGCGAAACAGGAATACCGTTGCTGTTGATTGGCTTGGAACCGTTGTATTCAGAGGGGTCAAAACGGCCCTGGATCCAGTCGTGATCCACATCCCACACTTTAGCCCAGTGCTTCCACGCTCCGTCTGAAAGGCCGTAATAGCCCGGCAGGGTGTGAGACAGCACGCCAAGGTCAGTCGCGCCCTGCACGTTATCGTGGCCACGGAAGATGTTCGCACCGCCACCGGATTTACCAATGTTACCCAGTGCCAGTTCCAGCACACAGTAAGCGCGGGTATTGTTGTTACCCGTGGTGTGCTGGGTACCGCCCATACACCAGACCACACAACCCGGGCGGTTTTCCGACAGGATTTTCGCGGCTTTGAACATGTCATCGCGGCCAACACCGGAGACGCGTTCTACTTCTTCCGGTGGCCATTTCGCAACTTCAGCACGGATTTCATCCATACCGAACACGCGCTGGTGAATGAACTCTTTGTCTTCCCAGTTGTTATCGAAGATGTGCCACAACAAACCCCAGATAAAGGCGATATCAGTACCTGGGCGCAGGGAAACAAAATGATCCCCTTTCGCTGCCGTGCGGGTGCGGCGAGGGTCAGCAACCACAATCTTACAGCCGTTCTTCTCCTTGGCGATCAGGATATGCTGCATCGCGACCGGGTGCGCTTCGGCCGGGTTAGAGCCTACAAACAGGATCGACTTACAGTTATGCATGTCGTTAAAAGAGTTGGTCATCGCACCATAGCCCCAGGTGTTAGCCACACCGGCAACCGTGGTGGAGTGACAGATACGCGCCTGGTGGTCCACATTGTTGGTGCCCCACAGCGACGCCATTTTGCGGAACAGATACGCTTGTTCATTACTGTGTTTGGCCGAGCCAAGGAAGTAGACCGAGTCCGGACCATCCTGCTCGCGGATTTCCAGACACTTGTCACCAATCTCGTTGATGGCCGTTTCCCAGCTGATCTTCTGCCACTTGCCATCGACCAGTTTCATCGGGTATTTCAGGCGACGCTCACCGTGACCGTGTTCGCGCAGTGCTGCACCCTTGGCACAGTGGCCACCGGCATTGAATGGGTGATCAAAAGCGGGTTCCTGGTCGACCCAGACACCATCTTGCACTTCGGCATACACACCACAGCCCACAGAGCAATGCGAACAGATAGTGCGTTTTTGTTCCACAGGCTTTGAGGAGTCCACCGCTTTGGCCGAGGCTTTTTTCATCATGCCTGGCGCAAACATACCCGCTGCAGCAACACTACCGGCGGTTGCCAGTGTGGTATTGCGCATAAAGGTACGGCGGGAAACACCCAGCTGTTTTTCATCCTTGCTGACAGTATCAGAACGTTTGGTTAGTTTCATCTTCACACTCCGGGTTCAGCAGGGTTACAGGGTGTCGTAGTAATCGCGGATATGTTGCGTCTCGCGATAACCTGAAGCCTTGGTTTTTTCCTGTGCAGCATCGTCAATAACCATGTCTGCGTGCGCTGTACCACCCACCACACTGGCGGCTGCACCTGCTGCCGCTGCCACACTCATTCCTTTCAGGAACTGGCGGCGTGCAGTGTCAGGCTGACCTTTCTCTTTTTTATTTTCTGACATTACATTGCTCCTTGTATTTGTCAGCGCCTGCCGCATTGCGGCTACCACGGACGCTGGGTAAAGCCTGTTTTCTCTATCGTCAAAAACTGCTTGGCAAGCGCCGCAACCGCGCTGTAAAACACCGCGGAATTCGCTTGCTGAATGTCGTCACACAGGCGCTCAAACCAAGGCGCAATATGACGGTTAAAAAACGCTTTCTGACTGGCGACATCATCTTCTTCCACCAGCATTGCCATCACTTCCAACAACGCAGCAATATGGTCTTCCGGCTCCTTGGTTGCTTCCTGGCGCTCAAAGCCATAGCGGCGCAAATCCTGACGGAGCAACACCAGCGGCATTTCCATCAGCGAGCCTGTGAGATACCAGGAACCAAAAGGCACGACTTCTCCGCGACCGACACCGATAAACAGCATCTGGTATTCATCCGATGCCTGAATGTCAGTCGTTTTACTGGCAGACAGTTTCAGCACTGACCAGGCAGCAGCCATACCGGCTGTTTGCTCGTCACCTTCAATTTCCAGTGTTGCCAGCCAATTTAGGGCATCAGCATCCGGAGCGCGTCGAAACAGCGCCGCCAGCAGGTTGTAGATGTTCTGGCGGATCTGGTTTTCTTCATGAGTGATGTCGTCGATATTGATACTCTCTTGCATTGCCATATCCGCCTCCTAAACCTTTAACTGCTTGTGTGGGTCATTGATCATGGTCTCGGCGACAATGTCGCGGACACGGCAGTCCTCACACATGGAAAGGCGTTTGATGGCATCCTCCTGAAAATGGCTGTGACCACGCAGCTTCTCTATCAGCATGTTGACCATAGAAGCCGGTGCGAACGGTTTGCCGCAACTGATGCACTCAGCGGCAGCTTCCTGGTGAAGCACTGTTCGGGTTTGGCGCGCTGTAGTATCCCAGTTAAAACGTGGTTCAAGCGAAATCACGGACTCAGGACACGCCGATTCACACAAACCACACTGCACGCAATCCTGTTCGCGGAATGTCACACCGGGACTGTTGCCGACAGCCTGCATTGCCGTGGTTGGACATACCGCCACACAGCTCATACATAAGGTGCAATCGTCAGTTTTAATACTGACAAGGCCATAAGGTGCACCTTGAGGGACAGCGGAAATGGACGGTGCTGCTTGAGCTGCCGCTGCCAATGCATCGAGCGCTGCACAAAGCTTGTCACGCTTGCTGCCAGTGAGCTTTTCTTCAAGGGTCAACAAGGGTTCAGACGCGAGCGGCAAAGAGGGCAGAGCCGCCATGTCCACCAATGTGACGCGGGAAGCGTCAATGCCAATATCGCCAAGCAGCGCAGAGACGACGACCAGTTCCTGTTCCAAAACCGCCAGGGTTTTGCTGTGCAATTGCGGGGTTTTCGCCAGTACCACTTGCGTTGCTCCGTATGCCAGAGCGCACAGCCAGATTTCGGCGCCTACAGATGCAAGCTCTTCAAGACGGACAGGGATCACGCGGCTTGGCAACTGTGCCAGCGCATCAGACAGTGCGGTTTCGTCGCTGTCAGCGTAGAACAATACCACCGGGGCTTTGCCGCCTTGCTCGCGGTAATGCATGAGTAAATCAAACACAAAATGCTGAGTGGTGTCCGGCTCAGGCAGCGCATAGCTGATGGCTTCCGTCGGACAGGCCGTCGCACACGACCCCATGCCCTGACAAAGATACGGATTGATGGTAATAGCTTTGTTCACCACACTCAGCGCATCTGCCGGACAGGCGTCGATGCACCGCGTACAACCATCAAGACCACTCCGGGTATGGGCGCAGCGGTTGTTATCCAGTTTGAAAAATTTAGGTTTGTCGAACGTGCCAATGGTTTCTGCTGCCGCTTCCAGCGCTTCTTCTTCGCTTGCCAAGCCGCGGCCTACGGCGTAATACCCAAGCGGTGGTAGCTCTGCTGTGTGAATGCCGCCCTCGGTCAAATCCACCACTAAATCAAAATGCTGTCTGCCCGAAGCTATCTGCGCTAAATTCTCACGAGAAGCGTCACTGACCGAAAGCTTCGCCGGGACAGACACCTGAAAGGCCCCCAGGAAACCTTCGATGTTCATATCACTGGCGTAATAGAGCGGAAGAGCACCCTGCGCTTCACTGCCGTCATTGCACAAAAGCACCATCCGATCTTTGATGGCATCCGGAGCAGCTGCAACAAAGGAAGCGATCTGGGCGGCGTTTCCCACCACCAGCGTCAATCCGCTACTCTCAAAACTGACTGTCGGTGGGATCAGGTTGGCGAGGGACACCGTGTTTTGCAAAGCACGTAGCCGCGCCAAACCGTCGGTATCGATTTGCGTTTCAAGGCGTTGGGTTAGCGTCATCGTTGTTGTAGTTGTCGACATAGTTCCAGTATTCGTTTCTGTAGCCATATATCCTGCTGTCCTAGCGAGTTCCTTCAAAAGCGGGTTCACCACAGCCCTTAACATCGGTTTGGGGCGCAAGGCATTGTGTTGAAAAAGTGACCCGCACACTGTTTGGCTTTTACAGACAATCAGTTAGCTACACGGTTGACGTCGTCACTCTCTTTAGAGCAAGTAGCGAACCAGCTTTGAAGGAAGAAAAATGACCTAAACGGAGTCAAGATCCGTCTGAATTAGTAACCACAAAATAAATTGGGACAATTTGTCCCAATCACTAAGACAATTTGTCCCCTTTTTCTTCATGGGTACTTTTTGTCTCACTATCTGGCGTTGCCTCATCACCGCCACCGTTTTCTTCTAGCGGCTCATCAGCAGTCACCTTTGCCATCGCCTCTTGATCCGGTTCGGGCTCTTCTGCCGGTTCGAGTTTCTCTTTGGTCCACTGGCGCAAGCTTTGTGCGACTTCCGCACTCAGGGTTTCACGGTTGGTGTAGTCAAAGTCGTAATCGTTCATGCCATCGCGGATGTTGTAAGCTTCGCTGTGAAAAAGCTTACGAAGCGCAGCCTTCTTCACTTGGGAAGAAACCCCTTTTGCCAAAAACGCTGACGCTGAGTCACCCTCTTTCAGACGTTCCACGTCCTCCATGGATGGTTGGGGTTGCTGCTCATCATCGGTTTCAGGTGATACCGTTTCTGCAGATGGCCGATCGGCGTTTTCGGCCACAACTTCCGTAGCAGGCTCCAAAAACTCAGCCGTTTCATCCGTCCCTTCGCGGGTTTGCTCCTGTTTACGCTTCGACCAACGGTGGAGAAAAGAATCAGTTGCCACTCGCCCTCCCCGCGCCTTTACGCTTTTTCTTCCTCACTTCCAAAAGCTCGCCATGCCGGCCGATAAACGCTTCCATCCAGGCTTGTACCGGCAAAGGCATAGGTTCGGAAATCACCAGATAATCACCATCCATGTAGCTGGCAGCACAGGTCTGCGAGGCAGTAACTTTAAGAGGTTTGAGGCTTTCGTCTTCCTCGACTTCGAACACGAAAAATAGGTGGGGGTCACGGGAACTGAGGTTGAATCGGTAGTCGGTGCGTTCATCCTTGAACAGTTCAAGCGGGAGGGAGTATTGCGACGCCTGACATTCCTCTTCTTCGCGTGGCAGGTGGAGATTATCCAGCGACCAGCGGCGGGTTTTCCAGCGCCCGACATCAACGTCTGAGGCTTTAAGATCAAATTGGGTTAACCAGAACTGGGGATTTTTTACTTCATCACTCACACACTTCACTCCTTGTTGTGCCCGGCGTCGAGAGATCTGGCGTCGGTTTATTTTGAATTCGTTATCTGAAGCTCTTCATCTGTACAAAGCAAAACACATACCATTAGCAGTAACTTGGAACAGGATTTGCACACCGGTTTTTAAGAATGTATACCCAATCAAACTGAAGCCACTGAGCTGAGATTGTTTGGGTTGGAGAACGGCTCCTTTTTAAAAGACGCACACCACCACCCAGAAGGATGACGGGTAGATGACCCAACCTAAAATTATTCAGACACAATCCGACATTCCGCAAACTATCGACGTCACCGTTTACGATGAATATGGTGAAGCACAGACCAAACAAATCGCCTGTGAGCGCGCCCTGACGGTCTACCTGAACTGGAAAGAGATTGTCACCTTGATGACGCTCGGCGCCCGGCCGGACAAACTGGTACTGGGCTATCTGAAAAATCAGGGGCTGATCAACGATGTTGAGTTACTTGATTCAATCATTATCGACTGGGAAACCCAGTCTGCTGCCGTCGTGACCGCAGAGCAAAACGACGACATCGATGCCACCCTTGCCAAGAAGACGGTCACCTCCGGTTGCGGCCAGGGCACTATGTTCGGCAACGTGATGAAAAAGCTGGAAAACATCACCCTGCCCCAACCTCGCATTACCCAATCATCTTTATACGGATTGCTGGAAGCACTGACACACCACAACGACACTTACAAAGCAGCCGGTGCCGTGCATGGCTGCGCGGTGTGCCGTGGCACCGAAATCCTTTCCTTTGTGGAAGATATCGGCCGCCACAATGCCGTGGATACGCTGACCGGCGAAATGTGGCTGAAGGGTGAAACCGGTGATGACAAGATTTTCTACACCACCGGCCGCCTGACTTCGGAGATGGTGATCAAAGTGGCGCAGATGGGGATCCCAGTATTGCTGTCCCGTTCCGGTGTTACCCAGATGGGCTACGATCTGGCTCAGCAACTCGGTATCACCATGATTGCCCGTGCCAAAGGGCACCGTTTTCAGGTTTTCAACGGTGCGGATAACATCGAATTTGACGTCAAAGGCAGCGTGGAATGAGCGACTTCCCTGACTTTATGAATGCCCGTCAGGTCGCGGAATACCTCGACCTGAACGAAAAGAAGGTATACAGCCTCGCCAATGACGGCGTTTTGCCTGCCACCAAGGTGACGGGCAAATGGCTGTTCCCCAAAAGCCTGCTCGACCGCTGGCTGATTGAATCCAGTCACAATGGCGTGTTTAACGACAGGCTTTTGATTGCAGGCTCTGATGACCCTTTGCTGCAGCACATTGTGAGTAAAATGGCTAACGTATTGGGAAGCTCAGCCCTGGTGGGATATACCGCCACCGGCACCAAGCAGGGACTGTCGATGCTGGAAAAAGGCCATGTCGATATCTGTGCCATACACTGGGGGAATGCGGAGGAAGCACGCCTTCGCCACCCCGCCCTTATCCAGCAATACGCTGGGCATAAAAACTGGGTACTCCTCCACGCTTTTGAGCGCCAGCAGGGACTGATTGTACGCCCGGAGCTTTCCGAGCAATTAAATGACCCGCACCATTTCACCCAAAAACAGTGGCGATGGGCAGGACGCCAGGACGGCGCTGGCAGTTTGCGTGCGATGGAAGAATGGCTGTTTCGGAACGGTCTGACGCGGGAAATGCTCAATACCGTGATTGTCTGTTTGAATGAACGTGAACTGGGCTCCGCAATAGCGCGCGGTGCGGCGGATATCGGCTTTGGCAGCCAGAGTGCAGCCGGGGAGTTTGGCCTTGCTTTCCACCCGATTGCCAATGAAGCTTTCGAGCTGGTGATCCCGAAAAACATCTACTTCCGCGCTTTGGTGCAGCAGCTTATCCAACATTTGGATGACGACGACATCGTACGCCAAAGTGAGCAATTTGGAGGGTATAACCTGCAACAGGCAGGTAAACAGATGTGGGCGGCCAGCTAAGAGCCAGCCTTACCATCACACCACATTCAGTGCAGAGACATCTTCATCCGACTGGATTTTCTCACGAAGATACAGGGTAAACGTCGTCCCTTCCCCAAGGGTAGAATCCACTTTGATCTCTCCGCCCAATCCACTGACGATACCTTGGGTTACCGCCAGCCCAAGCCCGGTTCCTGAGCGACGGGTGGTGAAGAATGGATCGAAGATTTTGGTCAGGTTTTCGTTGGCAATTCCGCAACCAAAATCCTGCACCGAGATTTTCGCCCCTTGCGCTTTGCCCGCGTCATCCAGCCAATCTTCTGAACGAATGATAAGACGGCCTTTATTTTCCATGGCGTGAATGCCGTTCATCTGCAGGTTTACCAGCACCTGTAGCAATTGGTGGCGGTTGATTTCTACGCTGCAGGTTGCATGCAAATCTGTAACAATTTCGACATCCTGCTTCTGGGTGCCAGAGCGCACCAGGGTGACACTTTCTTTGATCACCGGATTGACGTGTTGCCAGGTGATTTCATCCTGCACCCCGCCGTGACGGCTGTATTGCAGCAGGCTTCGGGTAATATTCCGGATTCGGTCAATCTGTGCCAAAACCGCACTCATTTCCTCCGATACCAACTCTGCATTCTGCCCCAGCTCGTATTCCATCAACTCGATATTGCCGAGTATCACAGCTGTCGGGTTATTGATCTCATGGGCAATGCCCGCCGTCAGTTCCCCTAGCGCCGCCAGCTTTTCATTTATCAGCAGTTTGCTTCGGGTCTGTTCCAGCAAAGTGATGTTCTGACGCAATTCTTCGGTGGTTTTGTGCAGGCTGGCGGTGCGCTCCTCCACTTTATTTTCAAGTTCAGTGGCGCTTTGGCGAATCGCTTCATTTTGCTGCTTAAGCTGGTCAAGCATGGTGTCAAACTGACGCGCCAAAATGGCGAGTTCATGTTGGGGATCTAAACCCAGTTTTCCAATCCGTGCATCCTGCTCGAACCGCACCAGACGCACCAGACGCACGACGCGGTGGATTCGCTCTATAGGACGGAACAGATCTTTTGCGCCCCGGTATACCAAAAAGCCAGAAACCAGCAGCGTGAGGATAACGCCGATACCCAGCTCCACCAGATTGGTGAGATAGCGGCTGATCAGCGGCCATTCCAGAAAACCGGTGTAAAGCATGCCGATGACGTTATTGTTGAAATCGCGGATAGGTTTGTAAGCGGAGATGTACCAGGCATCGTAAACAAAGGCGCGGTTAACCCACTCCTCGCCATCTTTCAATACGGTTTCCCGCACTTCATCTGAAACCCGGGTACCGATTGCGCGGCCAAACTTGTTTTCGCTGTCGAGCGGTACGTTGGTACTGACACGGATATCGTCCAGAAAAAGGGTCACCGTACCGACACTGTTCGCCGGTAACGTGCCCTCAGGGAATACCAGATCGCGTATTTTATCCACCAACTCAGTACTATTGTTCAGCAGGATCCCACCATCAATGATCCATTCAAGTTCACCGTTTTCATTGGCGATCGGCAACAGGCTGCGGCTGATAAGCCCGCGGGATTCCACTGTCTGCTCAGAAAGCAAGGGGATCTCGGCACGGGCGGAAAGATCCGGGGAGATCGCATCCAGCTCAATCGCGGACATTACCTGGAAAAAGGTACGCTCTTCGCCCAGTAGCAGCGGTTGGCGAAGGGATTGGGGGAGACGATCGATGTCGCTTGCAGGATAGACAGCCAGAAAATCCACATCGTATTTGTCAGCGCGCGATTGCGCCCAACGCAGCATATCACCGGGGCTTTGCTTTATTTGGTTATGAAAGTCATAGGAATCGGCAATCGCATGCAATTGCCCGCGCTGCTCACGTTGCAGAACTTCCATACTGTTGCTGGCGACGGCCAGATCCGCTTTGACACCCGAGAGCGCACTTTTCCAGGAATAGGCAAGCGTCCAGTACAAAGTGAGGGCCATCAACGCCATCAGGGTGATGATGATCGGCACTGAAGTCAGCGCTAACAGGCGATAACGCACCATGGTACGAAAGCGCTGTCGCCATTTGTTCAGCCAGCTCATCCCTGCGCCTCCATGCCGTTACTCGTCCTGCCACTCTTTAAATTTACGCTCCAGCGTTTTTCTTGCCACGCCAAGTTGACGTGCCGCTGCCGATTTATTCCCTTCGTGTGAGGCGACCACTTTTTCGATATGTGAACGCTCCACATCTTTCAGCGGCCACTCCAGCGGGTAACCGTCCCCTCCCGACACAGCCAGAGTCACCGGGGCAAAACTGTCTTCCTGTTGCACCTCGCCGCCTGTCCAGTGGCGCAATTCCGGTTTACCTAACAACACGGCACGTTCAACGGTATTTTTCAGCTCGCGGATATTCCCCGGCCAGTCATATCCCTGCATTGCGGCCACTTCTTCAGATGACCAGACAACCGGTTTGAGACCCATTTCCCGCGCCAGTGAATCTGAGAAATGGTTGAGGAGCAGGGCAATATCCTGGGTGCGCTCGCGCAGCGGCGGCAGTTCCAGCGAAAGAACATTGAGGCGATAGAAGAGATCTTTACGAAATCGACCCAGCTCCACTTCCTGATGCAAGTTACGGTTAGTGGCCGCCACAATGCGCACATCCACACTGACTTCCCGCTCTGCCCCTACCGGACGGATGGTTTTTTGCTCCAGGGTGCGAAGGAGTGATGCCTGCATCGACAACGGCATCTCGCCAATTTCGTCCAAAAACAGGGTGCCTTTGTCGGCGACACGGAACAGGCCGTCTTTGTTTTTACGCGCGCCGGTAAAAGCGCCGGAAACGTGGCCAAACAGCTCGCTTTCCAGAAGCTCAGGTGCAATCGCGCCACAGTTAAGCGGGACAAAAGGCCCGGTGCGGCCACTTAGCGAATGAAGGGCACGGGCAACCAGCTCTTTGCCGGTGCCGGACTCCCCTTCAATCAACACTGCTGCAGGTGACGGTGCCAGGCGGGATACCATCTCACGCATCGCCTGGGTTTTGGGTGCTTCACCGATAATATCAACCGGAAAAGAGCGCGCGACATCACGTTGCAGGGCGACATTTCGTCGTTCCATCATACGTTTATCCAGACAGCGCTGAACCGACTGCAGCATTTGTTCGAGGTTAAAAGGCTTGAGAATGAAGTCTGATGCACCCGCACGCAGCGCTTTAATGGCCGTTTCCAGCTCGGCGTAACCCGTCATAAAAATAATGTCGCTGCGGCGCTCATCATCCGTAAAGGCTTCGTGCCAATCAATGCCCGACCGGCCCGGAAGGTTAATGTCCACTATCAGTAAATCGAAATGGTTCCGCTGGCGCAGCGCTTCCGCTTCTTCCAGCGACGAGGCGGTTTCCACTTGGGTTAGTTTTTTCGATAACGCTTTATTGAGGATCGCCCGCATGCCAGGTTCGTCATCAACCACCAGCGCGGAAAAACCAAATTGCTGCAATGCATCCTTCATACAGTCAAAAGCCTATTAATTTTGAGCAGTTAAATCCCAGAGGACTCTTTGTTCCATCATACATGGGACATTTTGACTCAGTCCAACCCTCATGAACTGTGAGCATGCATAAAAAATTGGTCAAACGCACAATATTTGATACAGAAAAGCGTTAATATTCAACCTCTTAATTTAAGCCTATATCTGATTGAAATTTTGGCATTTTTGTTGCTTTGTCCACAATTCAGCCCACCCTGCGGTTTGTGGTGTGCGACTTAGTCAGTTATTTCAACGTCAGGAAGACAACATGCGTATTATAAAAAACATCACTACCTTTGCACTTCTCTCTTTATTCGCGTCCTTCTCCGTCACCGCCGCAGACATTGTTCGCCTCGCGACCACCACCAGCACCTATCACTCCGGGTTACTGGATTATCTGGTTCCCGAATTTAAAAAAGAATCCGGATACGACATCCAGATCCTGGCTGCAGGTACCGGTAAAGCCCTCAAGATGGGTGAAAACGGCGATGTGGATTTGGTCATGACCCACGCGCCAAACGCGGAAGCAGCGTTTGTCCAGAAAGGCTTCGGCGTATTACCCCGTGGCCTGATGTACAACGATTTCGTGCTGGTTGGCCCGGTTGCTGATCCTGCCAACGTTAAAGGCGGCAAAGATGTGGCATCAGCACTGGCAAACATTGCCAAAGCCAATGCGGATTTTGTTTCTCGTGGTGACGATTCCGGCACTCACAAGAAAGAGCTGCTGCTGTGGAAAGCGGCTGGCATGTCACCGGAATTTGCAGCTTATAAAGCAGTAGGCCAAGGCATGGGACCAACTCTGACCATGGCAAACGAGCTGCAAGGCTACACCCTGACTGACCGCGGCACCTGGCTGGCGTATGCAAGCAAGCTGGATCTGGATGTTCTGGTTGAAGGTGACAAGCGTCTGTTTAACCCTTACCAAGTAATTTTGGTAAACCCAACCCGCTACCCGGATGCCAACTACCAAGGTGCGAAACTGTTCAGCGACTGGCTGGTCAGCCCGAAAGCACAAGCGATGATCAACGACTTTAAAGTGAATGGTCAGCAACTGTTCGTGGCGGATGCAGGCTAATGGAAATACTGGAAACAACCCGACAAGCCGTATCCCTTCTGTTGAGCGCTGATGTCACGCTCTGGGGGATCGTCGGTGTGTCGTTTTCAGTGTCTCTTTTTGCCATTGGGCTGGTGATCCTGCCAGCCCTGTTGCTCAGCTTTGCACTGGCTTACTGGCAGGTGCCGGGAAAGTGGTTCGTGCTCTCCATCATCAATACCCTGCAATCCGTACCGACCGTGGTGATCGGCTTGCTGCTTTACATGATGCTGTCACGTGCAGGCCCTCTCGGGGACTGGAAAATGCTGTTTACCCAAAAAGCGATGATTTTGGGGCAAGTGCTGATTGCCATGCCTATTCTGGTTTCCATGATGCACGCCGCGTTTCAAAACAGTGACCGCCGCGCATGGGAAACCGCCTATACATTGGGGGCGTCAATGCCCCGTGCGATGCTGACCTTAATGTGGGAAATCCGTTTCCCCTTGCTAGCCGCGGTGATCACTGCATTCAGCCGGATTATCACCGAGGTGGGCTGCTCTATGATGGTGGGTGGCAACATCCTGAATTACACCCGGAATATCCCCACCGCTATCGCACTCGAAACATCCAAAGGTGCATTCGCCCAAGGCGTTGCGCTTGGCATGGTATTGCTGGTTCTGGCACTGACCATGAATTTCTTTATCAGTTTTGCCCGTGGCAACGGCCATTTACGAACGAGCTAGGGACAGCTATGAGTCAGGTTACGTTGGAAGCTATCGATCTCTCCGTGAAGTACAAGCAGCGGCTGCTGTTCCACATTCCCTCGCTGAAGATCAATCCGGGTGACGCCATTTACCTGACTGGGCAAAACGGCATCGGGAAAACCACACTGCTGAAAGTGCTGGCAGGCATCCAAAAGCCGACCCATGGCACATTAAACCTTAAACACCCCTCGCTACTTCAGCGCCTTGCTGGCTTTTCTGGCCAAAGCGGTGTTATTTACATGCATCAGGCTCCCTACCTGTTTGACGGTACCGTGGCGGAAAACGTAGCGTATGGGCTGAAGCGAAAGCATTTTTGTCAAAAAACCTGTCGCCAGATTACAATGCAGGCGCTGCGCAAAATTGGGCTGGAAAGCTTAAGCCGGGAACATGTTTCACTGCTTTCGGGCGGTGAAAAACAGAAGGTAGCCATGGCAAGGGCATGGGCGCTGAATCCCTCTATCCTGCTGATGGATGAGTCCTGCGCTAACCTTGATCCCGATGCCATCGACGCACAAAAAGTCATGGTGGAAGATCTGTTGGAGCGAGGCGCAAGCCTGGTGATCACCAGCCACCACCCCAACAAGCTGACAGCCTGTTGCAATCAAGAGTGGCTGATTGAAAACCAGCGGCTCATCCACAAACCTAAACTCAATATTATCGACAAGGACAACCATGCATTCGCTTCCTGATACTTTGTGGGTCATTCTTGCCGGCGGCCAGGCCAGGCGCATGGGTGGCCAGGACAAGGGGCTGGTCAGCCTCAATGACAAGCCGCTGATTGATTACGTCTATCACCGCCTGCATGAGCAAGGCGCAACGGTGGCAGTAAATGCCAACCGCAACCAGGATATTTATGGGAAATACGGACAGGTTTTTGGTGACGTCATCGAAAACTTCCCAGGCCCGCTGGGTGGCATTCACGCCGCCATGGCACAACTGAACGCCGAATGGTATGGCTTCGTTCCTTGCGACTGCCCTAACCTCCCACATAACCTGCTGGAAAAAATGTACGCCGCAATCGATGCCGGGACAGAAATTGTGGTCGCTCACGACGGGGAATCTGTCCAACCGGTTGTCACTATGTATAAACGCGACGTGTTTGAACGCCTGGAGAATTTCCTCAATAACGGCGATCGCAAAATCGTGCTGCTATACGACATCTGCAATACCGTGTTTGTCGATTTCAGTGAAGAGCACGATGCATTCGTGAACCTCAATACGCCTGATGAATTGCAAAAGTACGGAGCGCTTTCATGAGTTTTTCCAACTGCTCACTGCCGGTTTTAGGTTTTGCCGCATTCAGTGGCACTGGAAAAACAACCTTGCTTGAACAGCTGATCCCCCTGCTTGTGGAATCAGGCATCCGCATTGCCATGGTCAAGCATGCCCACCACGACTTTGATGTCGACAAACCGGGCAAAGACAGCTTCAGGCTGCGAAAAGCCGGTGCGGAGCAGATGCTTATCAGCTCGCGACGCCGCCATGCCCTGATGACCGAAACAGCTGATGGTGAATACAGCCTGAACCAATTACTTAACCGTCTCGACCAGACCCGTGCGGACTTGGTATTGGTGGAAGGCTTTAAACACGAGCGCTTCCCGAAAATTGAACTGCACCGTGAAACGCTGGGTAAGCCTTGGTTGTTCCCGGACGACAGCAACATCGTTGCCGTCGCCTGTGACTCACAGCCTGCTACTGCCCTGCCACGACTCGATATCAACAACATTACCGCTATCCGTGATTTCATCCTGCGCTGGATGGAAGGCCACAAAGCTCAGACAGCCACCTGCGATTCCCTTTCTCCGACGATGCTTTCCGTGGATGCTGGCCGGGAAAAAATCCTGACAGCCCTGAATGAACCCACCGCGAAAGCGTGGTTGCCACTGGAGGCATTGCACGGACAGGTATTGGCAGAAGATGTGGTCGCGCCTGTCAATGTGCCTTCAAGTACCAATTCGGCCATGGACGGGTACGCTATCCGCAGCGACGACATTGGCCGCGACCGTTACCGGATTGTCGGTGAAGTTTTCGCGGGACACCATTACAGAGAAACACTGAACCAAGGTGAATGCGTCCGCATCATGACCGGTGCGCCAGTGCCGCAGGACGCTGATACCGTCATTATGCGTGAACAGGCGACCGTGGACGGTGATCTCGTCCGCTTCGATACCAGCAAAGGGGCAGTGCGCGCGGGTCAGAATGTGCGTCAGGCAGGTGAAGATCTGAAATACGGCGCGACTGTCTTTTCTGCAGGCAGCCGCATGAACGCTGCCTCTGTCGGCATGATGGCATCCCTTGGCATGGACAAAGCGTGTTGCTTCAAACCCATCAAAGTGGCGCTATTTTCAACCGGTGACGAAGTGCAGGCACCGGGGACTGAAGCAAAAGAAAACTGCATCTACGATGCCAACCGCTTTACGCTTCGCAGCTTATTGGAACAACTTGGCTGTGAAGTTTTGGATCTCGGTATTATCGAGGACAGCGAGCAGTCGCTGACGGACACCCTGACCAACGCCATGGAAAATGCCGATATGGTGATGTCTTCCGGTGGTGTTTCCGTGGGCGATGCTGATTACATTAAAACGGTTTTGGCTAACCTTGGTGACATTAACTTCTGGCGCGTGAATATGCGCCCAGGCAGGCCTTTGGCATTTGGTAAATTAGGCGACACCCCCTTCTTTGGGTTGCCGGGAAATCCGGTAGCGGTAATGGTGACATTTCTGCAATTTGTGGAACCGGCTATCCGGAAAATGCAGGGTGATAAGTTCTGGCAACCGCAGCGTATTTCAGCCATCACACAGGAAAAAATACGCTCCCGCCTGGGCCGAACCGAATATACCCGTGGGATTTATTCCATCGGGGCAAATGGTCAACTGGAAGTGCGCTCCACAGGCTCTCAGGGTTCAGGCATTTTACGCTCCATGTATGAAGCCAATTGCCTGATTGAAGTGTCACCGGAAGTGGAAAACGCTGAAACCGGCGACCGGGTAACCATTATCCCTCTGGCTTCGAGACTTTAAAATCTCAACAACAGAAACAAAAATGCCGCTGAAAAATTCAGCGGCATTTTTTATTTCTTGCGAGTGGGGTTACTTACCCAACGCCTCT
Source organism: Enterovibrio paralichthyis (assembly GCF_019209835.1). NCBI lineage: Bacteria > Pseudomonadati > Pseudomonadota > Gammaproteobacteria > Vibrionales > Vibrionaceae > Enterovibrio > Enterovibrio paralichthyis. The sequence goes on from NZ_JAHUTS010000015.1 coordinate 109,891, forward strand.
TTGTAATGCATACGGCAAACAGATTCATAGCGGTCATTACCGCCAATCACTACCTGAGCACCATCTGCAATCGCATTGCCATCGGCATCAGTCCGGATAACCATATTCGCTTTACGGCCACAGTGACAAATGGTTTTCAGCTCAACCAATTTGTCAGCCCAGGCTAACAAATATTGTGCGCCTTCAAACAGTTCACCACGAAAATCTGTACGTAATCCGTAACAGAGTACCGGGATGTGCAGCTTATCGACGACTTCGGTAATTTGGTAAACCTGCTCTTTGGTCAGGAACTGGCATTCATCAATCAGCAGACAATCCACTTTGGTGTTGGTGGTGATATCACACACTGCCGCATAGATATTATCTTCTGGCCCGTACAATTGCGCATCTGCCTGCAAGCCGATTCGGGAGCTGACTTTGCCGGTACCGTAACGGTCATCAATTGCAGCCGTGAAAATCAGCGGATTCATGCCGCGTTCCTGATAGTTAAACGATGACTGCAAAAGCGTGGTCGACTTACCTGCATTCATTGCAGAGTAATAGAAATACAGCTGAGCCATTAGGTTCTCCCGAAAATAAGACCGCAGCATGCTACCGAAAAACAGGCGACGGTAAAAGCGACATGCGCTGCGAATAAGAAGAAAAAAGCCTCCCACTAGGGGAGGCTCTGAAAATCAAAGAGCTGGCAGATTACGCAAGTTTACCCGGGCGGCGTGAAAGCCAACCAAACAAAGCACACACCACCACAAAGGCACTGCCACCCGCCAGCAGTGAAATGCTCAGCGAATCGGTAAAGCCCAGAACCAGGTAACCTACAGCAGCAACGGCAGCAGTCGCCAGCGCGTACGGCAACTGGGTTGAAACGTGGTCAATGTGGCCACAACGGGCACCGGTAGATGACAAGATAGTGGTGTCAGAAATAGGTGAACAGTGGTCACCGAATACCGCACCAGCCAGCACTGCAGACAACATTGGCAACATCATAGCGATGTCTGTTGCGCCAGCCAGATCGCCTGCGATTGGCAGCATAATGCCAAACGTGCCCCAGGAAGTACCGGTAGAGAACGCCATCGCAGCAGAGATCAGGAACAACAGAACCGGCAGCAGCTGAGGCGACAGGTTGCCCTGGATCAGGGTCGACAGGAATTTACCGGTCGCCATATCACCTATCACGTTGCCAATCGTCCATGCAAAAAACAGGATCAAGATGGCACCGAACATCGATTTCGCACCCACCCAGGTGGTACGCGCAACATCGGCAACCGGCAAGCCTTGTTTGAATACAGTGATCAATGCAGACAGCAGACCCATTGCACCACCATACAGCAATGACATGCCTACATCGGTATTTTCAAATGCACCAAGAACAGAGAAGGCTTTACCGTCGGCTTCGAGCACTTGCGCACCGGAAAACACCATCCAGGACATGGTCGCAACAACCAGCACCACGATAGGAATGATCAGATCAGACACACGGCCTTTTTCGCTTTCTACGATACCCAGTTCATCATCAATCGCCTGAACATGGTTCTCATCATCGCCCAGACGGCTGCCGGTTGATGCTTCATATTCAAAGCGGCGCATTGGACCCACATCCATCTGGAACCACGCAACAGCAAATACCATCGCCAGTGCGAAAACCGCGTAGAAGTTCATTGGGATCATGTGTGCAAATGCACTCAGCGGGCTGTATTCCGTCACACCGTGACTGACAAGAATGCCACCAATAACAGTAATGATGTACGCGCCCCAGCTCGAAGCCGGCATGATCACACACATAGGCGCTGCGGTTGAGTCCAGGATATACGCAAGCTTTGCACGGGAAACATGGAAACGGTCGGTCACAGGGCGGCTAATTGCACCCACAGCCAGGCTATTGAAATAGTCATCAACAAAAATGAATACGCCCAGGAATGCCGCCAGCAATTTTGCACCACGTTTGCTTTTCACGCGGCTTTGCGCCCATTCAGCAAACGCACGCGTACCACCAGAAAGGGTCAGTAGCGCAGTGATCGCACCGAGTAGCATCAGGAATGCCACAATGCTCATATTCCAGGTGTTAATGCTGCCATCATCAACAAAAAGGCCGAACACCAGATTGCTTAAATAAGAGGTTGTCGATGTCAGCGAGAAGTCGTTAAGCAAGAGTGCGCCTGAGAGAATACCCAGACCCAGCGAGAGCAGAACGCGGCGTGTGATAATGGCCAAACCCAGCGCCAAAACGGCGGGCAGCACAGATAAAGAAGATGTGGAAAAATCGACTAAGTTCATGATCTCTATATCAACCTATACGGTTGGAGATCTACTGCAGAAATGGAAAACCAGATTTGAGCTAAGGCAATGGTAAACACATTAATTTAATCCTACAGTAGCGCTCCATAGTTAAATCCCAATACTATGGCAGTGTTGTACCTATTCGGACACAACCCCAGCAGAATAGCCTGATAAGCGAACTTCTGCTTCGGCGCTATTTCCTTTCCTTCGTCCTCATTGGTATCACCCTAAGACGAAATACTCATAAACCGCGCACCTCTACGTGCATAATGCCAGCGTATTTTATGTGACATTTGTTGGTTTGCAATACAAAACAACAAACTTTTACAAACCACTCAAGAACCCGTCACACAATCATTACATGACGCATTGTTAACCAATTCCCAGCATAGTAACTCAAACATCGATGACGGATTTATTGTACAGATCACACAGAAATAGGTAATTGAATCCAACTAAAATGGGTCTGATTATTTTATATTTGCACTTTATTTAATTTCGATATCTAATACTCAAGATTAAAACGGATAAAATATTGCAAAGAATTAATTGTTCTTGCTATTCTTTATACGGCTATTAATTATTACAAACAAGAGAATAGGACTGGCATAATGTCTGATGCACTGAAAGTACTGTTAAACCTGCGCAGCCTGCGTGCCGTTGCGCGTGAACTTACTCTGGAACAACTACAAGAAGCGCTGGAAAAACTACAAGCTGTAGTTACAGAGCGTGAAGAATCTGAAGCAGAAGCTCGTGCAGCAGAAAAAGAGCGCGAAGAAAAGCTTGAGAAATACCGTGAAATGCTAATCAATGACGGTATCGATCCAGAAGAATTACTGGCAACGCTGGGTGGCACTAAGCCTAAATCTAAGCGTGCAGCTCGCCCTGCTAAATACAAATACATCGATGTAGACGGTTCAGAAAAAACTTGGACTGGTCAGGGCCGCACACCAAAAGTTATCAAAGATGCACTGGACTCAGGCAAGAAAATCGAAGATTTCCTTATCTAATCCTGTCTAAATGATAAAAACAAAAAAGGAGCTTTCGCTCCTTTTTTATTTATTTAAAATCGCCCCAAACTTCTCAGCATTGAGAGCGGATACCGTTTTTGATTCAGCCTTCAGGGCTTCACCTTTTCTAACCAAACTTAATGCGATCGGCCAAATGGCTTACGGCTAACGCAAAGTAATGCGAACGGTTCCATTTCATCAGGCTTTGATAATTACCATACACCAGGTAGCTTCGACCAAATTCATCATCAGGTTGAATAAGCCAAGCTTGAATATCCACATCCGGTAGCGGTGTATTATTCAATCGACGCACACCTAATGCCTGCCACTCTGCTAATGATTTTGCCTTTTCCTGACCAAGCCCTGACAAATCTTTATTGAATCCTTTTGGAACAGAAACCTGTCTGCCCCAAGTGTATTCATCATCCCAGCCGGCATTTTTTAAATAATTGGCAGAAGAGGCAAAAACATCAGCCTTGGTATTCCAAATATCTTTTTTACCATCAAGATCGCCATCGGCAGCAAACGAGATAAAAGAGCTTGGCATAAACTGACACTGGCCCATGGCGCCTGCCCATGACCCCTTCATATCTTTTGGTGAGATATGGCCTTGCTGCAAAATAGTTAATGCTGAAAAGACTTCATTGCGGAAAAAGGCTTCCCTACGGCCGTCATAAGCCAGAGTGGTCAAAGCCTCAACAACATTAAAGTTCCCCATAAGCGCGCCGAAATTACTTTCAACCCCCCAAAGGGCGACCAGAAAACGAGGCTGAACACCATAGGCTTCACCAATACGTTTTAAATCCGCGTAGTTTTCTTCATATAAACGACGCGCTTTAGCCACTTTCCAATCCGGTACCGCACGGGGAATATATTCATCCAGTGTCAGGCGTTTTTCCGGTTGGTTTCTGTCAGCTTTCACTGCGCGCTCACGGTAAGTAATGTCGGAAAAGGCCACATCCAGCAGCTCTGGCGAATAGCCCTTCTCACTGCCTTCCTTTTTTAGCCCTTCTATATAGGACTCAAAGCTAGGCTTCTCAGCCATGGCGGGCGCCGCCAGAGACAATGCAACCCCTATCAGGCTCCCAATTAATCCTTTACGCATAGCGCTCCTTTATAACTTGGTATTTTTTTGACGAATATGTTGCAACACCGCATCCGGCGGCGGAGGCAGTTGCAGATAAAAACCATCATTAGTGAGGTTTTCACGCACTTTCTTGATATCTGCAATCGCCAATTTTTCACGTTTGTCTAGATTGACCATCATGACAAACTGAGGGTTCCCGAAAGTTTGTAACAATTTCTCAGGCACCTCGCTGAAGTCATCTTTACGATTAATGTAAAGATAGGTCGATTCCTTTTTGCTGCTTTTATAAATTGCGCAATACACCTTGTACCTCTCATTCTGGTGTCTGAAATGTGACCATCTCAAACCATCATTTTTTATCCACTTCCCGATTAAGAGAAATCGCTTAGAAAATCGTAATGAATTCGGCGATTAAAGCACCACATCCCGTGTTGGCGCTTGCCGCAAAGATGCCATGAATATACCATGCAGAACACTGTCTGATAATGCACGTACGCCGCTTTATTCCCCGCGAATGCAAACCTTTACTTTCTGGTGACATAATTCGGGATTGAATGCGCTTTGCTGTTGTCATAACCATATACTGCGTGCCAGCTGGATAACGACCAATGACGAAAAACGCTGAACTCAAAGGCAGTTCATTTACTCTTTCTGTCCTTCATTTGATGGATGACAATCTCGACGGCGCAATGCAAATCCTGTCTGAAAAAGTCAGCCAGGCACCGGCATTTTTCGATGGCGCCCCTGTTGTCGTCGATATTTCCAGGCTCCATAACCAGCCGGACTTTGTCCAGCTTAAAGCAACCATCGAAAAAACCGGCATGTTGGTTGTTGGGGTAACTGGCTGTAAACAAAATGCCGTGCGTGAAGCAGCCCGTCTGGCAGGACTGGCCGTGATGCAGCCTGCCAAGCAGGCAGCAAGGGTAAATGAACCCCTGCAAACGCCTACCAAAGTGATCACCACGCCTATCCGTTCCGGGCAACAGGTTTACGCGAAAAATGCGGATCTGGTGGTATTAAATCACGTCAGTGCTGGCGCAGAAGTGATTGCTGATGGCAGCATTCACATTTACGGCGTTCTACGCGGCCGCGCTATTGCCGGTGCGAGCGGCCAAAACGAATCGCACATTTTTTGCCAGAACCTGCAGTCTGAGCTTTTGTCGATTGCAGGGACTTATTGGCTGAGTGAAACCATTCCGGAGCAGTTCGCTGCCCGACCGGTAAAAGTTTCGCTGCAAAACGACTCTTTAAATATTGAACACCTCACACTCTAATTTTCCAAAGGATTGAGGAATGACTCGAATTATCGTAATCACTTCCGGTAAAGGCGGCGTGGGCAAAACCACTTCCAGTGCTGCTATTGCTACCGGCCTTGCCCTTGCTGGCAAAAAAACCGCTGTTATCGATTTTGATATCGGTCTGCGTAACCTTGACCTGATCATGGGCTGTGAGCGCCGCGTGGTTTATGACTTTGTTAACGTCATCAACGGCGAAGCGAACCTGCACCAGGCACTTATCAAAGACAAACGTGTTGAAAACCTTTTCGTCCTGCCTGCATCGCAAACCCGTGATAAAGACGCACTGACCAAAGAAGGCGTTGGCCGTGTGCTTGAAGATATGAAAGCCATGGGCTTTGACTTCATTATCTGTGACTCCCCTGCAGGCATCGAAGCCGGCGCCCTGATGGCGCTGTACTTTGCAGATGAAGCCATTGTAACCACCAACCCTGAAGTCTCTTCCGTACGCGACTCTGACCGAATCCTGGGTATTCTTGATTCCAAATCACGCCGCGCTGAGAATGGTGAAGAGCCAGTGAAAACACACCTTCTGCTGACCCGCTACAACCCGGCGCGTGTAACACGTGGCGAGATGCTGAGCGTGGCAGACGTTGAAGAAATCCTGCGCATTCCACTGTTGAGTGTTATCCCGGAAAGCCCATCAGTGCTTCACGCCTCTAACAAAGGCGAGCCGGTGATCCTTGATAATGAATCTGACGCAGGTCAGGCTTACGCAGACGCGATCAGCCGTCTGCTAGGCAACGAGTGTCCTTTCCGCTTCCTGGAGGAAGAGAAGAAAGGCTTTTTGAAGCGACTGTTCGGGGGGTGATAAATGGCACTTCTGGAATTTTTCCGACCGAAAAAACAGGCATCCGCCTCACTGGCTAAAGAGCGCTTGCAGATCATTGTGGCAGAGCGCCGCAGTGCCGGAAGCCCTGGGCCTTCTTATCTGCCGCAGCTCAAGCAGGATATCCTTGAGGTGATCCGCAAGTATGTGGACATCGCACCGGAGCAGGTCTCTGTCGCCCTAGAGCAGCGCGATGACGATTTGTCGGTGTTGGAGCTTAACGTCACGCTCCCGGACGATAAGTAACCTTCTTTTGCTAGGATCTGTTGACCCTAGAGCAAATAAAAAACCGGCTTTCGCCGGTTTTTTTTACGCTTTGTCCAGTGCCGACAGCACTTTGTCTGCCAAGTAAGGCTTACGCCAGCCAGACAGGATATCCGGCATCTTTTCCGGGTTGCGGTCGTTGACCCACGCCCACTTCAGTACTTGGTGGATTTGCTTTTTGGAACCCACAAACTCAGGAACCACGCCTAGGTTTTCCGCAACTGCATTAGTCTGGTCTTTGATATTCTTAACCATTTGCTTGTAACCGGGCATATCTACTAGGCGTACGATCGCTTCAGGGTGACGGGACACCGGCAATTTATCCGCCTCCTGCGCCATACGGATCAGGCGGCTGCCATGGCGTTCAATCTCAAAACGGTCAAAACCTTCATCCGCCATTTTGTCCAATGAACGGATGTTGAAGCGCGCCATTTTCCAAAGATGCAGTTCTTTCACGACAAAGTTCAGGGCAAGGTCACGACGCTGTGCTTCCTTCAAACGCCAGCTTGCAAGCTTTTGCAATACCGCGAGTTGGTTCGGGCGCAGTTGCCAGGCATTTTTGATATCCAGATACGCTTTTTCCGGTTCCGGTGATTTCCCGCGTTTGCTCACTAGAAGTTCACACTCTTGAGTCACGGCCTCTTCCCAGCCTGAATCCGCAACACGTTCTGCCAGAAGGTTGTATAGCGGCAGCAGGTAGTAAACATCTGCCGCTGCGTATTCAAGCTGTTTTGACGTCAGCGGACGCGCACACCAGTCGGTTCTCGCCTCGCCTTTGTCCAGCGTCACAACCAGATACTCTTCAACCAATGATGCAAAACCGGTTGAAAGGCCGTGTCCCAAAAATGCTGCCATGATTTGGGTGTCCACCATCGGGGTTGGCATTACACCAAAGCAGTGGTGGAACACTTCCAAATCTTCACTGCAGGCGTGCAGCACTTTCTTCACGGAGGTGTCAGTCAACAGCGCGACAAACGGAGACATATCCTCCAGCTCAATCGGATCGATAAGCGACAGCGTCTCACCATCATAAAGCTGGATAAGACCCAGTCTTGGATAAAGCGTGCGGGTACGGACAAACTCAGTGTCCAGCATGACTACAGGCACTTGACGCGCCCTTTCGCACACGCGCTCAAGTTGGGAAAGCTCAGTTACAATTTCAAAATTCACGCTGTTTTCCAGTGTTTTTTGCCTGTCCGGCAAAGGAAAGTTCATAGGAAGCAAAAAGCAAACATGCCGGCCTGAGCCAGCATGTTTTCAAAGGCATAACCTCATTGTACGCGCTTAGACGCTTAAGCGCATTCAGGATTACGCTTCTTCTTTTTTCGCGTCTTTCGCTTCCTGCTCTTCGCGCAAAGCACGGCGCAGGATCTTACCGACGTTGGTTTTCGGCAGCTCTTCACGGAACTCGACCACTTTCGGTACCTTGTAACCTGTCAGGTGTTCACGACAGTGCGCAAGAAGCTCTTCCTTGGTCAGGCTTGGGTCGCGTTTAACCACACAGATCTTCACGATTTCGCCAGACGTTTCATGAGGCTGGCCAATCGCCGCCACTTCCAGCACTTTACCGTGCAGTGCAACGACGTCTTCGATTTCGTTCGGGTAAACGTTGAAACCTGATACCAGAATCATGTCTTTCTTGCGGTCGACAATGTGCAGGAAGCCGTCTTCGTCGAACTTCACGATATCACCGGTCGACAGCCAGCCATCTTCAGTCAACACTTCGCGGGTGGCTTCAGGACGCTGCCAGTAACCTTGCATCACCTGCGGGCCTTTCACCTGCAATTCACCGACCTGATCGTTTGTCAGCACCTTGCCTTCTTCGTCCACGATGCGCACATCGGTAGACGGCACAGGCAGGCCGATCGAACCATTGTAAGCTTTCAAATCGTAAGGGTACGCTGCCACCAGCGGTGAACACTCGGTCAGGCCGTAGCCTTCCAGCAGGTGTTTGCCGGTCAGTTTCATCCAGTTTTCAGCTACCGCACGTTGTACCGCCATACCACCACCCACGGTGAGGTTCAGGTTGCTGAAATCCAGTTCATGGAAATCTTCATTGTTCAGCAGTGCGTTGAACAGGGTATTTACGCCGGTGATCGCCGTGAACGGGTGCTGTTTAAGCTCCTTCACAAACGCCGGGATATCACGTGGGTTGGTGATCAGCAGGTTCTGGCCACCCATTTCGATAAACAGCAGACAGTTTACTGTCAGCGCGAACACGTGATACAGCGGCAGTGCCGTAACTACAAGCTCGCGGCCTTCATTCAACACAGGCGCGTAAGTCGCTTTTGCCTGGTTCACGTTTGCCAGCATGTTGTTGTGGGTCAATACCGCGCCTTTCGCCACACCGGTTGTGCCACCGGTATATTGCAGGAAGGCAACGTCGTTGCCGTTCATAAACGGCTTCACATACTGCATGCGGCGACCTTTCTGCAACGCTTTGCGCATAGAGGTGGCGTGCGGCAGGCTGTATTTCGGTACCATCTTCTTGATGTACTTCACCACGAAGTTAACAATAGTACCTTTGGCGCGTGGCAGCTGGTCGCCCAGGCTGGTCAGGATCACATGGCGCACACTGGTGTTGTCGACGACTTTTTCCAGCGTATGGGCAAAGTTGGAGACGATAACAATCGCCGCGGCACCGGAATCATTCAGTTGGTGTTCCAGTTCACGGGGTGTGTACAGTGGGTTAACGTTAACCACTACGCAGCCCGCACGCAGGATACCGAACAGTGCAATTGGGTATTGCAGCAGGTTTGGCATCATCACCGCTACGCGGTCACCTTTTTTCAGTCCAAGGTCATTTTGCAGGTAAGCGGCGAAAGCACGGCTGCGCTCTTCCAGCTTACGGAATGTCATCACCTGACCCATGTTAATAAAGGCAGTCTGATCGGCATATTTCTGAACCGATTTTTCAAACATTTCGACCAGTGACGGGTACATGTCCGTAGAGATTTCCGCTGGTACATCTGATGGGTAGCGGTTAAGCCAAACCTTATCCACTTGATATCTCCTAATTTTGTCCGCGGGTTCTAACCCCCGCGCCAGACGCAATAAATTCAAACGAGCGTTTTAAAGCTCAATTAGACCATGATTAACAATCAATTAACATCATCACACGCTGTGAGATGTAGTTTGGTCACAAAATCAATGATCAACGCGGCGGTGTCTGCCTGACTCTGTAAATGGCAATGATGGGTTCCTGCCACTGTTTCTACGGTCAGATTCTTAAACCACGCTTTACGTTGTTCCGCGAGTGGGCTCCTCAATTCCGGGTAGCCATCGTCGCCGATAATCGCTAATACCGGGCAATCAATTGCCCGAATGAGGTGTTCTGCATGATGGGCCGACATTCTATAAATAGAATCCGCTTTCAGCTTGGCATCATGTCGCCACTGCCACACATCCTCGACCTGCTTGATACCGCGGGTCACCAGAGGCGTTAAATCTTCAATCGCCACTTTGTTGATACCACGGCGCAGCTTGAGCGCTGCTTCCAGCGACGGGAGTTCACGCAGCGGTTTCAGTGCATGGCGGCTGTCGATCCCCTGACGCAGACGCTCGACAACTTTGTCATCACGTTCTGACATCGGTCCCAACGCTTCAATCATCACTAACCCTTTTGCACGCTCTGCAAACGCTGCACACCAACAAGAAGCCACCAGGGCACCCAGCGAGTGACCAACCAGATAAACAGGCCGATCGCCCAGCTGCAAAATCAGTTGGTGAAGATCATCCACATAGTCGAAAAAGGGGTAATAGCTGTCAGCACCTTTATGGTCGGAAAGTCCATGTCCGGGCCAATCAGGCATTACAAGGTCGAAGTGTTCGGAAAGAGTTGGCGCGAGAGGCTCGAAACTGCCACTGTTGTCCTGCCACCCGTGTAACATCAGGAGCGTGGGCACCTTGCGTTGGGTCAGGTGAACCTGCGCGGCGAGGTTGCCAAATCTCACGGCGAATTGTTTTTCTTGTAATACCATTTTTTGCTGCAGTATGCCGTGCTGGCACCGCACCTCTCTGAGAGCGCGCGAAGCCTATCACAGACTGGGTTGGTAAAGTGGTACGACGAGTTAGTCAGACAAAGATATCAACGCCAAACAGTGCCATTAACTCTTCACGTTTTGCCTGATTCTTCACGTCCATATAGGCGGCGAGCGCGTGGCGGCTGCGCCCATCAGGCAGATCGTAATGGATATGCTGATGGGCATCCTGCGCCAGCTCAGGGTTTCGGATACCGCGTGATACCGCTTTCGCAACCGGTGAAGGCTGACTCGACTCCTGGGACGATTCAGCCTTACGTACTTTTTTACGACCGGTATTTCCGGTGCGCTGTATGGGTTGCGGTAGTCCGTGTATTGAAACCATGGCTAACCTTATCGCCGTATTGTGTTTTTACGCGGGTAACGAGTTACTCGCGACCGGGCAGTTTTTTCCATGCCACGGTGTCACGTAGGTAAACCGGGCTGGCGTGCTCGGCGTCTACCGCTTCACCACGCTCAAAGGCATGATGTGCAAGCAAAAGCATGTCTTCTGCTTCTGGGTAAAGTACGCCGCTGTCACTTACGGTTAAGTTTAGCTGGCCTTGCAATTCTGGGTAAGCCGGCCATCCTGTTCCTGCCAACGACCACACATTCTCTGCCAGTTCGGGTTTAAAGTTTTCAGGTGCTGTCACGGCTTCAGCAACCACCGTTTCCCAGTCACCGTTGTCCAGACGCTGGTAACCACCCACGTAGATTTCATTCATACGCGCATCGATGGCAGCCAGCACATGGGTGGCCTGCTGCTTACGAAACGCCTGCTGAACCATCGCTGCCAACGTGGAGACACCAATCATTGGCAACTCAGCGCCAAACGCCAGTCCCTGGGCAATACCAATACCAATACGTACACCGGTGAAACTGCCCGGGCCTCGGCCAAACGCCAATGCGTCCAGTTGGTTCAGCGTCAAACCCGCCTCAGCCAGCACGCTGTCTACCATTGGCAGAATTTTAGTGGTGTGCTCACGCGGCGCCATTTCACAGCGGGCGATGATTTCATTACCCACTTTCAGGGCAACAGAGCAGTTTTCAGTGGCCGTATCGACCGCAAGAATTTTGGATGTCATTTACACCTCAGGTGCCGCTGTTTTCTCAGCAGCATCGTTACTGTTTGTGTCTAATGCGGCGAGGAATTCGCCGACTTTTACCAGATCCCGCGTACGCGGGATTGGCGGTAAACTGCGCAGGAAGGTTTCACCGTACTGGCGGCTTACCAGACGGTTGTCGCAAATGATCAGCGCACCGTGATCGCTTCTGTCGCGGATAAGACGACCCACCCCCTGCTTTAAGGTGATCACCGCATCGGGGATCTGTACCTGGGAGAAGGGATCGCCACCCTGCATGCGACAATCTTCAATGCGCGCTTTCAGCAGCGGATCATCCGGCGCAGTAAAAGGCAGTTTGTCGATAATAACACAGCTCAGCGCCTGCCCTCTAACGTCGATCCCTTCCCAGAAAGCACCGGTGGCGATGAGCAAAGCATTACCGAGCTCCAAAAACTCTGCCAGTAATTTCTGCTTCGACGTTTCCCCCTGCACCAACACGGGCAAATCCAGCTGTTCGCGGAAGCGCTCTGACAAATCGCGCACCATCTGATGAGAGGTACAAAGAAAGAAGCAACGGCCGTCGTTTTGTTTAATGACCGGCAGTAGCATATCCACCAGCTTGTCTGCCAATCCATAACTGTTTGGCTCGGGCAAAAAGCGGGGTACGCACAAAATGGCCTGGGTTTCATAATCAAACGGACTCGGCAAGGTAAACTGCTCTGCAGGTTCCAATCCCAAGCGGTGACTGAAGTGGCTGAAATCGTCATTTACCGCAAGGGTTGCCGACGTGAAAATCCATGCCCCTTCCTGCTGCTTGATTTGCTCGCGGAATTTCTCGGCCACCGACAGTGGCGTGATATTAAGGCTAAAGTGATGACGGCTGCACTCATACCAATAGGAATATCCTGGAATAGAGGTATCTTTCAGGCGCTCAAAACGCGCCTTGAACAAGGTGGCACGATCAAAGGCGGCATCCAGCAACTGGCAGCGACCTAGCGACAGTTTCATCACATCATGCGCCAGCTCCAGTGCATCACTTAACCTTACCAGCTCGCGGGCAACCGCAGGTGACGTGCTGGTTTCGCGCCAATTTCCCCGAAAGCCGGGTTCGCCGAGCACAATGCGCAAATCCGACGCGGCTTGCGACAGGCGGTCTGCCACTTTCTCCAATTGCTTGGTGTCACGAAGTTCCGTGCGGTAAGCAATGTTGATGTCTTTGGCAAGCTCTTGAATCTGGCGGCTGGAAAGGCTCTGGCCAAAATACTGGCTGGCAATATCCGGGATCTGGTGCGCTTCGTCGAAGATAAATACTTCCGCCTCAGGAATAAGCTCACCGAAGCCGGTTTCTTTGATGGCAAGGTCAGCCATGAACAAGTGATGGTTCACCACGACCAGATCAGCGTCCATCGCACGTCGGCGCGCTTTCACCACAAAGCAATCTTCGTAGCTTGGGCAATCTTTGCCAAGGCAATTGTCGTTAGTCGAAGTAATCGTCGGGATAATTGGGCTGTCTTCAGCCAAATCATCACACTCGCCAAGGTCGCCGGTTTTGGTTTCTAACGACCAACTGCGCACCTTGACCAGTTGCGAAAGCAGGGTGGGATCAGCATGACCATCATGGCTTTCGATCATCTGGCGGCTGAGCCTTTCCGGGCACAGGTAATTCGCCCGCCCTTTCAGCAGTGCCACACGGCCGGTAAAGCCGAGCGTCTCTACCATTAGCGGTAAATCACGGTGAAACAGCTGCTCCTGAAGGTTTTTAGAACCGGTACTGACAATGGTTTTCTTGCCGCTAAGCAGTGCGGGAACCAGATAGGCGTAGGTTTTACCCGTACCTGTACCGGCCTCCACCACCAGTTGGGTGCTGTCTTTGATTGCTCGCTCAACAGACAATGCCATGTCAGTTTGCGGCTGGCGAGGCTGGAAGCCGGAGATGGCCTTAGCCAATGCACCTGTGGTGGAGAAAACCTTCGAAATCATTGGTCATTTATACAGTATTTGAAAGGGGTGCATTATGCCAACAATCGCAACGCATCGCCACAGAGGTGGTAACGCTTTGACCTTCTGGTCAATTCAGAGTAAAACGTGACTAACGGCAAGATTTAGATTTAACACAGAGATGTACGCTTCTATGGAAAGAAAAACCTTACTGACGGATTGCCCAGACGCACAGGGCCTCATCGCAAAAATCACCAACATCTGTTACAAACATCAGCTCAATATCATCCACAACAATGAGTATGTAGACCACAGTACCGGTCAGTTTTTTATGCGTACGGAACTGGAAGGGATTTTCAACGACCAGACATTCCTGATGGATATTGATCAAGCTTTGCCCGCTGGCAGCCACCGTACACTGGTGAATGCTAACCGTCGCAAACGCATTGTGATCATGGTGACCAAGGAATCCCATTGTCTGGGCGATATTCTAATGAAAGCCTACGATGGCTCACTAGACGTGGAAATTGCTGCAGTCATTGGCAACCATGACAAACTGCAGGCACTGACAGAAAAATTCGATATCCCGTTCCATTTTGTCAGCCACGAAGGGCTGGAGCGCGAAGCACACGAAAACCAGATTATCGAGCTTATCGACGGCTATGAACCGGACTACATTGTTCTGGCCAAATTTATGCGTGTGCTGACCCCTGGTTTTGTTGCCCGCTTCCCGCGCAAAATCATCAATATCCACCACAGCTTCCTGCCTGCTTTTATCGGTGCACGCCCTTATCACCAAGCGTGGGAACGTGGGGTGAAAATCATCGGCGCCACTGCGCACTTTGTCACCAATGATTTGGATGAAGGCCCAATCATCGACCAAAACATCAGGCACGTTGACCACACCTACAGCGCCGAGGATATGGTGAAAGCCGGTCGTGATGTGGAAAAAACCGTGTTGAGCAACGCGCTCAGCCAGGTGCTGGAAGACAAAGTTTTTGTGTACGGCAATAAAACAGTGATTCTGTAACCGACAGCGAAACCAGACAGTAAAAAGGAGCCTCAGGCTTAATGCCAGTCAGTTAAGCTGACTGGCTTTCTTTTTATTGGGGTATTTCTTTGCCTTAGGCTTCACGGCTCTCGGGTATATTCGCTCTTCTCGCTTAATGGGCAACACATGATGTATCGCCTCCTCC
>NZ_JAHUTS010000016.1:0-113261 GCF_019209835.1 Enterovibrio paralichthyis
ATTCGCGAGGGTAAGGGCTGTGGTCAATTGCAAAATAAAAGGCTCTAAGTATGGGGACTTAGAGCCTTTATAAGCCATCTGTTGGATCGTTCAACCGATCATTTATCTCTTAACTGATCGGCATTAGAGCATAGGCTCCCTTTTTTACTTTCTGCCAACTGTGCCGTTGAATCCTGACAATCTATCCCCATATACTCATTAATAACGAAAACGGAAGAGAGAAAAATATGAACTTGGAGCGTTCCGAGCGCATTGAAATTCCGGTCCTGCCCTTGCGTGACGTGGTTGTTTATCCTCACATGGTTATCCCACTGTTTGTGGGACGGGATAAATCTATCCGTTGCCTTGAAGCAGCGATGGACAATGATAAGCAGATTCTACTGGTTGCGCAGAAAGATGCCGCGACTGATGACCCATCCATTTCCGATCTATATAAAGTCGGTACAGTCGCTTCTATCCTCCAGTTGTTGAAACTGCCAGACGGCACAGTAAAAGTGCTGGTAGAAGGTCTACAGCGCGCAGAAATCCAGAAATTCCACGAAGATGATTTCTCCACTGCGGATGCCGAGTACATGCTTACCCCAGAAATGGACGAGCGTGAGCAGGAAGTGCTGGTACGTACGGCGATCAGTCAGTTTGAAGGCTTTATCAAACTGAACAAGAAGATCCCGCCTGAAGTGCTGACATCCCTGAATGGTATTGATGAAGCAGCGCGTTTGGCTGACACCATTGCTGCACATATGCCGTTGAAGTTGCATGACAAACAGCAAGTACTGGAAATCATTGATATCGCAGAGCGTCTTGAGTTTCTGATGACCATGATGGAATCAGAAATCGATCTGCTGCAGGTTGAGAAACGCATTCGCAGCCGCGTTAAAAAGCAGATGGAAAAGAGCCAGCGCGAGTACTACCTCAACGAACAGATGAAGGCAATCCAGAAAGAACTGGGTGAGCTGGATGACGCACCGGATGAATTTGAAAGCCTGAAGCAAAAGATTGATGAATCGAAAATGCCTCAGGAAGCCAAAGAAAAGACCGAGCAGGAACTGCAGAAACTGAAGATGATGTCGCCAATGTCGGCAGAAGCAACAGTGGTACGCAGCTATATCGACTGGATGGTCAGCGTGCCATGGTCGAAACGCTCGAAAGTGAAGAAAGACTTGGCGAAAGCGGAAGAAATTCTAAACGCTGATCACTACGGTCTTGAGCGTGTTAAAGAGCGTATTCTTGAGTATTTGGCGGTACAAAACCGTATCAACAAGTTGAAAGGGCCAATTCTTTGCTTGGTGGGGCCTCCAGGTGTGGGTAAAACATCACTGGGGCAATCAATCGCTAAAGCAACCGGTCGCCAATACACCCGCATGGCACTGGGTGGCGTACGTGATGAAGCGGAAATCCGCGGTCACCGCCGTACCTATATCGGTTCGCTGCCGGGTAAGCTTATCCAGAAGATGGCTAAAGTCGGTGTGAAAAACCCGCTGTTCCTGTTGGATGAAATCGACAAGATGTCTTCTGATATGCGTGGCGACCCCGCTTCTGCATTGCTGGAAGTGCTGGATCCGGAACAAAACAATGCGTTTAACGATCACTATCTGGAAGTAGATTACGATCTGTCAGACGTGATGTTTGTGGCGACGTCGAACTCAATGAACATTCCTGGCCCGCTATTGGACCGTATGGAAGTGATCCGTCTCTCAGGTTACACCGAAGACGAAAAGCTGAACATCGCCAAGCAGCACCTTGTTGATAAACAAGTGAAGCGCAATGGTCTTAAGCCGAAAGAAATTACCATTGAAGACTCTGCCATCATCGGCATTATCCGCTACTACACGCGTGAAGCGGGTGTGCGTAGCCTTGAGCGTGAAATTTCTAAACTGTGCCGCAAAGCTGTGAAAGAAATTTTGCTCAATAAAGACATCAAAACCATCACCATCAATCAGGACAACCTGAAACACTACCTGGGTGTTCAGCGTTTTGATTACGGCAAGGCAGATGAAAGCAACCGCATTGGTCAGGTAACTGGACTGGCATGGACGGAAGTGGGCGGCGATCTGCTGACCATTGAAACTGAATCTATGCCGGGTAAAGGCAAGCTGACCCAAACCGGTTCGCTGGGTGATGTGATGCAGGAGTCGATTCAGGCAGCGATGACGGTAGTCCGTACCCGTGCAGAGAAGCTTGGCATCAACAGTGATTTCTATGAGAAGCGTGACATTCACGTTCACGTGCCAGAAGGTGCAACACCGAAAGATGGTCCAAGTGCCGGTATCGCAATGTGTACGGCGCTGGTTTCGAGTCTGACGGGTAACCCGGTGCGTGCTGATGTTGCAATGACCGGTGAGATCACCTTGCGTGGTGAAGTGCTTCCGATTGGTGGCCTGAAAGAGAAACTGCTCGCGGCACACCGCGGCGGCATTAAGACTGTTATCATCCCGAAAGAAAACGAACGTGATCTTGAAGAGATCCCGGACAACGTCAAAGCCGATCTCGACATCCATGCGGTGCGCTGGATCGATGAGGTTCTGACGCTCGCACTGCAAGACAACCCGCTTGGAATCGAGCTTGTCGCGCCACAAAAGAGTGACGTGCAGCAAAATTAAGCAACGTAAAGCGCTGACAGTCAGTAAAAGGCTTGTCAGCGTTTTTTTTGAGGGCTAACTTAATGGAAACGCTGCAAGCCCTTAATTCATAACAGCTACAGCGTTTTTTTAGAGTCTTGTTTAGATAACTAAGGCGATATCAAATATACGCCACCGCAAAAAATGGGATTTGTGGTTCGTTTGTAAAGGGGATGAAAAAGTGAACAAGTCGCAGTTAATTGATAAAATTGCAGAAAACGCTGATCTGTCTAAAGCATCAGCTGGTCGTGCTCTTGATGCGCTGATTGAAGCAGTATCAGATAGCCTGAAAGACGGTGATCAAGTGGCACTGGTTGGTTTCGGTACTTTCTCTGTTCGTGAGCGTTCAGCACGTACTGGCCGTAACCCACAAACAGGCGCAGAAATCAAAATTCCTGCGGCCAAAGTACCTGGCTTTAAAGCGGGTAAAGCTCTGAAAGACGCGGTTAACTAATCTTAACGTTCCGTTTTGCTCTATGTCGCACACGTCCTAGTTTTAAGCTGTAAAGTGTGTGACATCAGCGTATAATCAGGCTCAATCAGAGTGTTAAAGGCGCATCTCTCGATGCGCTTTTTTAGTTTTAAGAGAAATGACAATTCAACCCTTGAATGTTGTTTTGAATTTTAAAAACGAACGTTTCAACAAGCAGGAGTGACGGCGCGTTATGATGGAGCGACTACGCGAGGGCGTAAATAGCATCGCGGTTAAGATCATCTTAAGCCTTATTATCTTTTCTTTCGTATTCGCCGGTGTTGGCGGCTATCTAGCCAGTGGTTCGGTTCAGCCCGCCGCAACAGTAGGTGATCACGAAATCAGCCGCAGCCAGTTTGAGCAAGCTTATCAAAATGAGCGTGCCCAGATGCAGGCACAGGCCGGCGACATCTTTACAACCCTGCTGAGTGACCCTGTTTACCTGGCACAATTCCGTCAAAACGTGCTTGATCGTCTGGTCAATCAAGTCGTGCTGGATCAAGAGGCTGACAGCCTGGGTCTTCGCGTGAGTGACGAGCAAATCAAACAGGCTATTCGAGAGATGCCGGCGTTTATTGGCAGCACGGGTATGTTTGACAATGATCTGTATCTGGCAGCATTGCGTCGTAATGGTTTGACCCCTGACCAGTTCGCTGAGTATGTGCGTCAGGACATGACCCGTGAGCAGTACATCAATGCGTTGGTAAACAGTGAATTTGCGCTGGAAGGCGAGTTGGAGTCACTTTACAAGCTGGAAGGTCAAACCCGTGTGGTTCGTACATTAACACTGCCACTGTCTGAGTTTGCTGCCAAAGCAAACATCACTGACGAGCAGAAAAAAGCGTACTACGAACAAAACCCTTCAGAGTTTGTTCGCCCAGAGCAATTCAAGATTTCCTACGTTGAACTGTCAGGTGATGGCATCGCTGACGGTGCTGATGTCACTGAAGAGCAAGCAAAAGCGTACTACGAAGCCAACAAGGCTAACTATGGTGCGGCTGAAAAACGTAAAGTTAGCCATATCATGATTCAGGGTGATGACGCGGATGCCAAACAAAAAGCAGAAGCGGTATTGACCGAATTGAACAATGGTGCTGATTTTGCAGAGCTGGCGAAATCCCGTTCAGATGATACCTTCAGCGCAGAGCAGGGTGGTCAACTGGATTGGTTTGACAAAGGCGTGATGGATCCTGCGTTTGAAGAAGCGGCATTTGCGCTGAACAACAAAGGTGACATTTCAGGTGTTGTGCAATCAGACTTTGGTTTCCACATCATCAAGCTGGACGATATCAAACCTTCTCAGGCGAAACCTTTTGCAGATGTGCGTGACGAGATCGTAGCACAGCTGGGTCAACAGCAAGCAGCGGAGAAATACTACGCGCTGTCTACTGAGCTGGCAGAAAAAGCGTTCGAAATGCCAGACAACCTGGAAGATGCAGCCAATGCGGTCACTAGCCAGGTTAAGAAGACCGACTTCGTATCACTGTCAGACCTGAGCGGTGTTCTGGCTTCACCAGCGGTTTTGCAAGCGCTGCAACAGCCGGAAGTTCGCGAAGATGGCTTGAACTCAGACATCATTGAAATTGCTCCTGAGCATTCTGTGGTCGTGCGTATCGACGATTCGCGTCCTGAAACTGTCCTGCCTTATGAAGAAGTAGAAGCACAGGTTGCTGAGCGTCTGCAACGTCAGGAAGGTGAGAAGGCGGCTGAGGCACTGGCTAACTCACTGGTGACAGAGCTGAATGAAGGTAACACCGCAGGTCTGGATGCATCCGGTTATAACTTTGGCGCAGAGCAAGAGTTGGGTCGCGTATCGGCGGAACGCGCAGTTGCACAACTGGCATTCACCATGGCAGCACCTGCTGATGGCAAAGCGGAATATGGCTTTACCCGTGAAATGAACGGTGATGTGGTTGTGGTTGCCCTTGATGCGGTGAAAGAGCCTAAGAGCGAAGAAATCAGTCTGCAGAGTCAAATGGCTGATCGTGTGATCAATACGACGGCGAATATGGATCTGTCTTCAATCGTCGAGCAACTGAAAGAAAATACGGAAGTGACTTACTCCATCGAACCTGTCGAGCAATAAGCCTCATAAAATTTGATGTCATTACAACTCGGTTGTAATTGATAAGTCGCTACGACGGAGGGCAATTCGCCCTCCGTCGTTTTTTTATCTACGCCAATGGCGACAATCTCTGCGACAGGTATGTTGAAAACGCATATGTGTTATGGAGAACCCAAGATGAAAACCTTTATTTCAGCCCTTATTTTTGCAGCAACCTTGATCATGGCGCCGATAGCAAGCGCCGAAGCCGTGGGCACGGACAATCAAATCGAGGTAAATATCAACGTAGCTGACGTAGAAGAACTGGATAAGTATCTGGACGGTATCGGCAAAGCGAAAGCGCAGGCAATTGTTGATTACCGCAATGCAAACGGTGACTTCGAATCTGTTGAGGCGCTTGAAAGCGTCAAAGGTATTGGTCCTGCCATCATCGAAAAGAACCGCGACAGAATTGTACTTTGAGTTAATTGGGGAGCGTGCTCCCCATTATTTATCCCGTCGATATCCCTGCTTTTGTCGTCAACGCTTGAGAAATCCCGTCACTGCTTACAGAATGGACTCCCATTCTTTGTGAATTATCTGGGATTGTATGACGTCTAAAACCAGTCACTTTTTTGCCCACCTGGCCCGTATGAAGCTTATCTACCGCTGGCCTCTTATGCGCAATGTTTTCAACGAGAATATTTCCGAGCATAGCCTGCAAGTCGCTTTTGTCGCCCACGCCTTAGCCTTGATTGAAAACCGCAAATTTGGCGGTAATTACAGCCCGGAACGAGTGGCACTGCTTGCCATGTTCCACGACTGCAGTGAAGTGCTGACCGGCGATTTGCCGACGCCAATTAAGTACTTCAATCCTGCGATTGCAGATGAATACAAAAAAATCGAGCGAATTGCGGAAGACAAGCTGGTTGGGATGCTGCCTGAGGAGTTTCGTGACGACTACCGACCCCTTATCGACAGCGATGCGATCAACCAAGAAGACTACCGCTTGGTTAAACAAGCGGATGCGATATGCGCTTATCTGAAATGTCTGGAAGAACTTTCTGCAGGCAACCACGAATTTGGTCAGGCCAAACGCCGTCTGGAAAAGACCATGTCTGACCGTGGCAGTGACGCCACGGCGTATTTTATGGAAACCTTCGCACCAAGTTTTGAGTTGACGCTGGATGAGATAAGTGACGAAGAGGAGCGTTAATCGCGTTTCCCAAAGTGCTTTTCATAAACGCCCGGTGGCATTTGCTGTATTTGGAAATCAATCATGCCATTAAAGGCATCAATCAAGGGCAGAAAAGGCTCGGTTTTACCTGTCATTGCAGACAGTGCGTAAAAGCCGGCCTCCACCGTTGAAAGACCATCAGCCTTCGGGGATTTTCGGATACGGTAGTTGCCCTTGAGTGTTTCTCCCAGTGCCACGCATGGCAGGGCTTTGAGGTTTTCAGACAACTGCCACATCTTAAACGCTTTGCGCCAGGTACCATCAAGCAGGATCAGACCCCGTTGCATGCCAGGTTGGGACTCCCAAGTTTCAATCGGCTTTGCATCGTCAGCAGGGTATAAAAGGGCAAAAGCTATATCGCTTTGCAACAAAGCGTTAAGTTCTGCGTTGTCGGTAAAGTCTTCACCCACAATGATGCGGCAATTGGGCAGCGACAACGACAAGATCCGCGCTGTTCCAACCGCCTGTTTCACCTCTGAGGGGTGCTGCAGGACAATCAGGGGAATATCACTGTCGATGCGCGTAATAAGTTGGCAGATACAGGCTTTCAGGGCTTTGCCACACTGCGGACAATATCGGCTGGCTTTATCGGTTGTGGCCACGGTACGCTATAACTCTTTAATAAATCGAAACTCATGGAGAACACGGTGTCCCCACTTTGGTTTATCGGCTCACTGACACTGCTTGTTGTCATTGCGCAGATCCCCGCATTGCACGCACTGCTTGTCTGGGAGCGCGCAGACATTCTTGCGGGACAGTGGTGGCGGATCGTAACAGGAAATCTGACCCATACCAATGCAATCCATTTGATGATGAATATTGCGGGTCTGCTGGTGATTTTCTTTCTTCACCGTCGCTACTACAGCGATCGTTCTTTGTTGCCGATGGTCTGGCTGATGATGGCGGCAATCGGTGTGGTGATGTTCTTCAGTCCTTACTCATGGTATGCCGGGCTTTCCGGCGTGCTTCATGGCCTGTTTGTGTGGGGCGTTGTCAAAGATATCCAGAACAAGGTGCCATTGGGGTGGGCAATGCTCGCCGGGGTATTTATCAAACTTGGGTATGAAGCTTACACCGGTGGTGACAGTATGACTGCGGCGCTTATTCAGGCAGGCGTTGCCTATCAGGCTCATTGGACAGGAGCAATCGTCGGGCTGATTTGCGCACTGGTTTGGGGAAGGAAGAGCAGGTCTTAGGAACGGGCGGTCCTAGCAGGGGAAGGTCCTAGGACCTGGGAAAAGCATAACCGGCCCTGGGGAAGAGCAAGAGCGTTAAAGAGCTTGACTCTAGCCACAACAAAGCAAAGCTCTGTAGGACCCAGGACCCAGGACCCAGGACCCAGGACCCAGGACCCAGGACCCAGGACCCAGGACCCAGGACCCAGGACCCTTACTGACTATACGTCGACAGGAAGCGCTCGAAACGGCCGATAGCGACTTCAAGATCATCCACGCGCGGCAGAGTCACGATGCGGAAGTGATCCGGTTTGTGCCAGTTAAATCCGGTACCGTGAACCATCAACACTTTTTCCTGCAGCAGGAAGTCCAGCATCATCTTTTCATCGTTGTGAATGCTGTAGCGCTTCAGGTCGATTTTCGGGAACAGGTACAATGCGCCTTTCGGCTTCACGCAGCTGACGCCCGGAATTTGGTTTAACAGCTCATGTGCTTTATCACGCTGCTCCAGCAGTCGGCCACCTGGCAGGATCAACTCGTTGATACTTTGATAACCGCCAAGTGCTGTCTGAATTGCGTGTTGCATTGGCACGTTGGCGCAAAGGCGCATGGAAGCCAGCATATCCAGACCTGCGATATAGCCTTTCGCCAAACTGCGAGGGCCAGACAGGATCATCCAACCGGAGCGGAAACCACAAACACGGTAGGATTTGGACAGACCGCTGAAGGTCACACAGAACACATCCGGTGCCAGTGGGGCAATCGAGTGGTGTTGTGCACCGTCGTAAAGGATCTTGTCGTAAATTTCATCAGCGAAAATGATCAGCTTGTTTTGGCGTGCGATCTCAGCGATCTGCATCAGGAAGTCACGACTGTAAACGGCACCGGTTGGGTTGTTCGGGTTGATCAGAACAATACCTTTGGTGTTTGGCGTGATCTTGGCTTTGATATCGTCCAGATCCGGATACCAGTCTGACTCTTCATCACACAGATAGTGCACTGGCTTACCGCCAGACAGGGAAACAGCTGCTGTCCAAAGCGGGTAGTCCGGAGAAGGAACCAGCAGTTCATCGCCACTGTTAAGTAGCGCTTGCATCGACATTACAATCAGCTCAGAAACGCCGTTACCGAGGTAAACGTCTTCTACATCCAAATCCAGCATGCCACGTTTCTGGTAGTGCTGAACAACGGCTTTGCGTGCTGAGTAGATGCCTTTGGAGTCACAGTAACCTTGTGAAGTTGGCAGGTTACGGATCACGTCCACCAGAATTTCGTCCGGGGCGTCAAAACCGAAAGGGGCGGGATTACCGATGTTCAGTTTTAGAATTTTGTGGCCTTCTTCTTCGAGGCGCTTAGCCTCTTTCATCACTGGACCACGAATGTCATAACAGACGTTATCCAGCTTGGTCGACATCCCGATTTCTTGCATCTTGATTCCTGAGCGAAAATTTTGGTGTTTCCAGTAAATTACACTAACGATTACCGATATATAAGTAGTGAATAGTAAAAAATGACGAAAAGAAGAAAATAAAGTAATTTAATCCTGTTTTAGCGATATATTATGCTGCCTGATACGATTTTCATCAGAATCAATAAGGTTGTAGAATGGCTTTCCAACAGGAAATATTATTAAGTTTGTTGAGAAGTAACGGGCTTTGACGCAAAAAACACCGATTCGGTGGCGTTTTAGACACTTTACAAGTTGAATGCACTTAACTGGCTCACAAACGCAGTTCCACAACATGGCAAAAGGTAACCCAAGGAATCGGATGCTTGCCGTTTTGGTTGTGAGTGAAATGAGAGGTTAGTTTGACCGATTTAACCCAGGCTATCGTCAGGCTGGTGTCATCCCTGTCGACAGCAACACCGATTCCGCATCAGATAACGTATCCTTTTGTCTGGTCAGAGCGTACTGACCCTGTCGAATGGCTGGCGGCTCAGCCACTCTTTCCTAAGTTTTATTGGCAAACCCGTGACGGCCTTGAAGAAGTGCTGGCATTGGGGCAGGTGAAAACCTTCACCGATCCGGCGGCCGCTGAAAAAGTGCTGGCGCCCGGTCAGCGTATCTGGGGAGGGAAAGCGTTTGATGGAAAAACAGAACGCAATCAACGCTGCCTGCAGTCCTTCTTCTTTTTACCTCAGATAGAGCTTGCCCGCCGTGACGGCAACTGGACAATAACGGTCAACGTCAGTGAAGATCTGCTGAAAGTCCGCGCCTCGCTATCAAAACTTACCGGCGGTTGCCCGTCACTCAACGCACCCCATTGCGACATTCTTGAAACGGAACACTCTCCGGCGTTTCCGCAGTGGGCTGAGATGGTAAAAAACGCGCTAAGCACCATTGGTACCAGCGCGTTGCAGAAAGTGGTTCTTGCCAGGAAATCGTCCTTAAAGCTCGACAGAGCGCTATCCGCATTTCAGCTTCTTAAAGCTTCCCGCGATGCAAATACAGCTAACTTCCATTTCCTTCTGGCGCTGGATGAAAAACACTGCTTTCTGGGGGCTACGCCGGAGCGGCTTTTCTGGCGGAGCGGACAGGATGTTTATACAGAAGCGCTGGCAGGCACCATTGGCCGAGGCAAAAACGCGGATGAAGATCTGCAACTGGCCACCTGGTTGCTGAATGATGAAAAAAATATCTACGAAAACCGCCTTGTCGTGGACGACATCTCTCAGCGGCTTGCGCCATTCAGCGAATCGTTGAACATCGAACAAACCCCGCATTTGGTGCGACTGAGGAAAGTGCAGCACTTGAAAAGGGATATCGAAGGCCAGTTAGCGCGGTCTGTCGACAGCGCCACTTTGCTGTCTGCGCTTCAGCCAACCGCTGCTGTCGCGGGCTTGCCCCGCAATGATGCAGTGAACTTTATCGCCAGCAATGAACCATTTGCCCGCGGCTGGTACAGCGGCTCGGTAGGTTACCTCAGCCCTGACCAAAGTGAATTCTGTGTGGCAATCCGCAGTGCGCTGGTGATGAAAGACACCCTGCATCTATTTGCCGGAGCGGGCATTGTTCCCGGATCTGATGCCAAGAGCGAATGGAAAGAACTCGACCGCAAAATGTCGACCCTTCGCAGCCTGTTAAGTCCGCTTCCGGACAACTTAATGGAGAAAAAGGCAGGATGAAGCCATCCACCTTAAACCGCATTTGGGCGCGCCTTATCCTGATGTCGTTAAGCCGCGCCGGTGTCAAAGACATTTGTATTGCCCCAGGTTCCCGTTCTACGCCTCTCACATTGGAGGCTGAAGCGCTGTCAGCACAGAACCCTTCAGTGCGTATCCATACCCATTTCGATGAACGCGGTTTGGGCTTCCTGGCGTTGGGATTGGCGAAAACGACAGATAACCCCGTGGCTGTGATCGTGACATCAGGTACAGCTGTCGCCAACTTAATCCCCGCGGCAGCGGAAAGCCGGCTGACACGGGAAAAGCTGATTTTCCTGACCGCAGACCGGCCACCGGAATTAATCCAGTGCGGTGCCAACCAGGCGATCAGCCAGGAAGGCATCTTTAGTCACCATGCAGAAACCACGACTTTCCTGCCTTCGCCGTCCGAGGCAGTTTCACCCTCCTGGTTGCTTTCAGTAATAGGAGAAGGTCTGCACCAGCTTGTGACTGGCGGTGGTAGTTATCACATCAACTGTCCTTTTCCTGAGCCGCTCTATGGCGAAATGGAAGATGCCAGCCACTACCTGGCCCCTGTAAACGCCTGGCTGGCCGGTGATCAGCCTTATCTGTCTTTTACCCATGCTCAGGCTGACCTGCAAACCTTGTTACCCTGCTGGCAGGCACTTCAACATCAAAGAGGTATTTTGGTAGCCGGGCGCATGCGCCGTGATGCGCGTGAGGCAGTGCAATCTTTGGCTGACCACTTGGGCTGGCCGCTGTTGTGCGATCCTCAGGCCGGAGAGGGATCAGATTTCGCCGGGTTTGATGTCTGGTTACAAAATCCAGATTGTTCAGCGCTGCTGAAGCAGTCTGAGGTCGTTATTCAGTTTGGTGGCCGCTTGGTTTCCAAACGCCTGGGGCAGTTTGTCGATGACTTTAAGGGGGCTTACTGGTTGGTGGATAAGCATCCAGGCCGGCTTGATCCTTCACATCGCTCAGGCACGCGCATTATCGCTGATATCCATAAGGTTGCTTTGGCGCTGGAAAAAGGTCTGGAAAAAAGCCCAGCCAACGCCGGGTGGGGTGACATGCTGAAAATGGCCAGCGCCCGGTATCTGGCATTGCTAGATAACGTTGCGGGCGGCACCTTATCTGAATTGTCTATGGCAACACATTTTGGGTCCTGGCTTGTTGGGGGGAGCGATCTGTTTATCGGTAACAGTATGGCAATCCGCCTGCTCGACATGGGGTGCCGTTTGCCTGCGTGCGAAGTATTTGCCAACCGCGGCGCTTCAGGAATTGATGGGCTGATCGCCACCGCCGCCGGGGTACAGCGTGGCAGGGAAAAGCCGATGTTGATGGTAATGGGCGATACATCGGCACTTTATGATCTCAACAGCCTTGCGCTGCTTGCCAATAACCTGAATCCAATGGCATTGGTGATCATCAACAATGATGGCGGCGGTATTTTCGACATGCTGCCGGTACCAGAAACGCAGAAAGACACCTAC
The DNA here is from genome assembly GCF_019209835.1 of Enterovibrio paralichthyis. Classification (NCBI taxonomy): domain Bacteria; kingdom Pseudomonadati; phylum Pseudomonadota; class Gammaproteobacteria; order Vibrionales; family Vibrionaceae; genus Enterovibrio; species Enterovibrio paralichthyis. The sequence continues at coordinate 12,166 of NZ_JAHUTS010000016.1, forward strand.
TACCGAATGCCACACGGTCTCTCCTTTTCCCATGCGGCGGCTATGTTTGGCTTGAAATACCAGCGCCCGGCGACCCTCCATGAGGCAAAAACCTGTTGTCTGGAAGCGCAATCCAGCCCGGGGACCACTGTGATTGAGCTTTGCACGCCCGCCGGTGCCTGCGGTCAGGATCTGAAAGCCCTGTTTGCCGATATTGCCCATGCCTCGCTTATCTAACCCGCTAGCCTGCCGTACCACTGGCGCACCCTCCAAACCGGCCGTGGTGTTTCTTCATGGCTTGCTGGGTAGCGCCAGGGATTGGCAACCGGTGCTGGATGACATGTCGCATGACTATTATTGCCTTGCCATTGATTTGCCGGGGCACGGTGACAGCAAAGCTGTTGATGTCTGTGGCTTTGAAGATACCAGCGAGGCGATTTTTCAGGCGATCACATCGCATATCAACGGCGCGTTTACCTTGGTGGGCTATTCGCTGGGCGCGCGTCTGGGGATGTATCTTTCTGCCTTTTACGCACCGCGTTTTCGCAACAGTGGCACGCCTCTGGAAGCGCTTATCATTGAAAATGGCCATCCCGGACTCGATGAATCTGAGCGTGAGGCGCGTTGGCAAAATGACGACACCTGGGCTGCGCGGTTTGAGGGCGAGCCAATGGAATCTGTGTTGCAAGATTGGTATCAGCAACCCGTGTTTTCATCGCTAAATCATGAGCAAAGACAAAGTTTCGTAGTAGCACGCAGTGATAACCTCGGTACCAAAGTGGCTGGGATGTTGCGTGCTACATCCTTGGCAAAACAACCACTTCTGGTTGAGCCTCTGAAAGCAGGCGGGGTTCCTGTCGCTTACATCTGTGGTGAGAACGACCGGAAGTTCAAGGCATTGGCCGCGCAAACAGGCTGGCCAATTGTTGAAGCCAAAAATGCCGGACACAATATTCACGCAGAGCAGCCCGCGCTGTTCTGTCGGTTAGTGAGAACGCTGACCAACCCTTATTTACAGACAAATTAATGGTAACAAGATGGCAAGAACAACAGGATTAACCGAGCAGGAACTGTATGCAGCGGTCGAGTGGAAAGATTGCTCTGAAGGCTACGAAGATATTCTTTTCCACAAGTCTCCGGAAGGGATCGCGCGTATTACCATCAACCGTCCGGAAGTGCGTAATGCATTCCGTCCACAAACCGTCAAAGAGATGATCAATGCGCTGGCTGATGCGCGCTACGACGAAAAAGTGGGTGTCATTGTGCTGACAGGCCAGGGTGAGCATGCATTCTGCTCTGGCGGCGACCAGAAAATCCGTGGCGATTACGGCGGCTACCGTGATGACGAAGGTACCCACCACCTGAACGTGCTGGACTTCCAACGCCAGATCCGTACTTGTCCGAAACCCGTGATTGCATCAGTTGCGGGTTATGCTGTCGGTGGCGGTCACGTGCTGCACATGATGTGTGACCTGACTATTGCTGCTGAAAACGCACAGTTTGGCCAGACGGGTCCGAAAGTGGGCTCATTCGATGGCGGCTGGGGTGCATCTTACATGGCGCGTATCGTTGGCCAGAAGAAAGCCCGTGAAATTTGGTTCCTGTGCCGTTTCTATGATGCACAGGAAGCGCTGGACATGGGTCTGGTTAACCATGTTGTGCCTTACGCAGAGCTGGAGCGTGAAACTGTGCGCTGGTGTCGTGAAGTGCTGCAACACAGCCCAATGGCGCTGCGCTGCCTGAAAGCTGCACTGAATGCGGATTGTGATGGTCAGGCAGGTCTTCAGGAGCTGGCAGGTAATGCAACCATGCTGTTCTACATGACAGAAGAAGGCCAGGAAGGCCGCAATGCGTTTAATGAAAAACGCCGTCCTGATTTTGACAAATTCCCTCGTAACCCATAATGGTTGAGCCAATGAAACAGGCACGTTTGTTGGCGTATACCCTGCCGATGGACAGTGGTGTGATTTTGCGTCACACCCGTCTGGCGCAGCGTGAAGGGTTTATCGTGGAGCTGAAAGATGGCGAGCGTATCGGGCGCGGTGAAATCGCGCCTTTGCCTGAATTCAGCGTGGAAACGTCGCAAGAAGCGGGTGAGCAGGCAAAGGCCGTCATGACTTCTTGGCTGGAAGGCGAGGTTATTGGTTGGGATACCCTGTATCCCTCTGTCGCATTCGGTCTGTCCATGGCAATCGCAGAGCTTGAAGGTGAATTGCCGTTGACGGGCAATTTCCTTGCTGCGCCACTTTGCTGCGGCGATCCGGATGAGCTGGTAGAGCGTTTGGCGGAGCTGCCGGGGCAGAAAGTCGCCAAAATCAAGGTGGGTATGTACGAGCCAATCCGTGATGGGCTGGTGGTCAATATGTTCTTGGAAGCTATCCCGGATCTTTGGCTGCGTCTGGATGCCAACCGCCAATGGACTCTGGAAAAGGCAAAGAAATTTGCCGGTTACATTGCACCTGAGTTCCGCCAGCGTATCGCGTTTCTGGAAGAGCCTTGCCAACAACCTGATGACAGTTTGTTGTTCTCTGCCGAAACCGGTATTGCGATTGCCTGGGATGAAACCGTGCGTGACGCTGGATTTGAACCTGCTGCGCGGAATGGTCTTTCCGCAATTGTGATAAAACCGACCCTGGTTGGTTCGCTTGCTTATGTGTGTGAACTGGTGAAAGAAGCGAAGGCTCTGGGTCTGGATGTGGTGATTAGCTCCAGTCTCGAGTCGAGCTTTGGCCTTAACCAACTGGCGCGGCTTTCGCATTGGCTGGTGCCGGAAACCATTCCCGGGCTGGACACCATTTCGCTGTTTAAAGCCCAGTTAGACACCCCATGGCCGGGAAGTGACTTGCCGGTTATGTCTTTGGATAGCTGCGACCTTGTATGGCAACAACGTCGCTGACTGACTGGCCGTGGCGTCACTGGTGTCAGACAAAGCCAGAAGCCACAGCCTTGTTAAATAACGGCACCGCAGTGAGTTGGCGACAGCTCGCTGCGGATGTCGATGCTCTGGCACTTCCTCTTTCCAGCGCCACAGACAAGCTGGCGATGGCAAGCATCAACAACTACCAAACTCTCATCACCCTGTTTGCGCTGTGGCAACGTGGTGTTGCGACCTTACTCCTTAATCCGGCATTCAGCGCCGGACAGCGCAATGAAATCCTTGATAAAGCCGGTGTCTCCGCTTTCTTGCAAGCCGAGGTCGCGTTCGATAGCGGAGCTGTATTTCCTGCGGTACCATTTCATCGCGATGCCGTGTTAACCCTGACTCTGACTTCCGGTTCGAGCGGTGTCCCCAAGGCGGTCGCCCACAGTGCAGGAAACCACATTGCCAGTGCGCAAGGCCTGTTTTCGTTGATGCCCTATGAAGCATCAGATTGCTGGCTTTTGTCGCTGCCACTGTTCCATATCTCCGGCATGGCTATCGTCTGGCGCTGGTTGACGCAGGGAGCAATACTGAAAGTCGCAGATACCCGCGGCGACGCGCTCTTGTCGGCACTTGACGGTGTGTCGCATGCTTCACTGGTGCCTACCCAGTTACAACGGGTGTTGGCTAAGGGAGAAACGCATACTTTGCAGTCTGTGCTGCTTGGCGGCGCAGCTATCCCACAGGCGCTGGTGGACAGTGCTGAAAAAGCCGGTATCCGCTGTTGGTGTGGCTATGGCATGACGGAAATGGCGTCGACAGTGACTGCCAAGCGCGCAGATGGGCGTTTTTCCGTCGGGCAACCCTTGCCAAACCGTGAGGTATTGCTCTCTGATGAGGGTGAAATTTGGGTAAGGGGGGAAACCCTTTCTCCGGGCTATCTTGTTAACGGTGTTTTAGTTCCACTTGCCGAGGACTGGTTTGCAACCAAAGACAAAGGAGACTGGCTGGCTGAGTGTCAGGAGCTTCGTATTGTCGGGCGGCTTGATAACATGTTTGTCTGCGGCGGTGAAAACGTACAGCCGGAAGACGTGGAGCGGCAGTTAAGCGGGTATCCCGGGCTGACCCAGCTATTTATCCTGCCGGTACCCCATCCAAAGTGGGGGGCAGTGCCTGTGGCGTTGACTGATACTTATACCGATCCGGATAAGTTTCTGGCTTGGGCGGCAGAAAAATTGCCACCACACCAGCGACCGCAGAAGCTTTTGGTTTATCCGGCCACGCTTGACAGCGGTGGTATTAAACTGTCACGTGCACGGCTTGCTCAATGGCTGGCTGAACAAAATCCATTGTTCTAGCGCAGGGCTAACACGCCTCGCCCCGGAGCGCTTTTACTTCGTCAAACAGCTTCTGGGCGTTGGCATCTTTGGGCTCGATAGGGCGTCCTGCAACCACCTCCACTTTTGACCAGAAGCGGCGCGGGAATTTCAGCAATGCCCGTCCACCTTCCCGGCTGAAATAACTTCCCCATAGCCCACGTAACGCCATCGGGATCACCGGTACTGGCGTTTGCCTCAGGATAATGTCGATACCGCGTTTGAACGGGATCATTTCCCCGTCATAGGTCAACTGTCCTTCAGGGAAAATGCACACCACTTCACCAGCATCCAGCTGCTCTTTGACGGCATTGAGTGCACTGCGTATGGAGCGGTTGGAAAGCTTTATAGGAATGGTGCGGCTGGCGCGGAAAAACCAATGCAGAATTGGAAGGTGGTAGTAGTCTTCATCCATCACAAAACGGATAGGTCTTGGACAGGCTCCGGCCAAAACCAGAGCATCGACATAACTGACATGGTTGCACACCAGCAATGCGCCGCCTTGCTCCGGAATGTTTTTCAGGTTGCGATGGTGGACACGGTAAAAGCTGTGGCTCAGAAGCCAAATCACAAACCGCAGAGCAAAAACCGGCACCTGTTTACCCACGTAAATCGCAACAACAAGGTTTACCAAGGCCAGCACCAGGAAAAATGCAGGGATAGACAACCCGGCCACACCCAGCAATACAATCGCCAATACAGCGCTGACGACCATAAACAGGGCATTATAGATATTGTTGGCAGCGATGACCTGTGAGCGCTCACTCTCTTTGGCTCTGGCCTGCATCATGGAATAAAGGGGAACGATAAATATCCCGCCAAAAATCCCGATGCACAGCAGATCGACGAAAACCCACCAAAGCGAAGGCTCGCTGATGAAAGCCAGTAGCCCTTCGGTTTGTGGCGGTTGCGCTGGTGTTGAGAAAAAGAGGTGGGTGCCAAATAGGGTCAAACCCAAGGCGCCAATCGGCACTATTCCCGGTTCAATACGGTGGCAGGAGAGGCGGTCGCAAAGCAGTGAGCCAATAGCGATTCCAATCGAAAATAACGTCAGCAAGAAAGAAACCGAGGCTTCCTGCCCGCCCAGATAGAGCTTGGCGAAATTCGGGAACTGAGTCAGGTAACTTGCGCCCAAAAACCAGAACCAGCTGATGCCGAGAATGGCCTGCAGCACCACTTTGTCGCGGTGGGCGATACCCAGTGTTGTTTTCATCTGGCGGATAGGCGAGAAGGATACCTTGAGTTCGGGGTTTCCTGCCGCGACAGTGGGGATAGCACGGGCGCTTAGATATCCCAGCACAGCAAAAAGCACGACAGCCACGGCTGCGATATTTTTCGCATCCGGCAGGTTGGCAATCACACCGGCTGCCATGGTGCCAAGAAGGATAGCGAGAAACGTGCCGGTTTCGACCAGAGCATTACCGGAAACCAGTTCGTTGGGTTTCAGGGTTTGTGGCAAAAGTGCATATTTTACCGGCCCGAAAAAGGCCGACTGGGTACCCATCAGAAACAGCAACACCAACAGGGTGAGGTAGCTGTCGTAGATGAACGCGATCGCAGCAAGCGCCATAATGCCGATTTCAAGCAGCTTAACACTGCGGATAAACCGCGACTTTTCGAACTTGTCCGCCAGCTCTCCGGCAAACGCGGAAAAGAGAAAGAAAGGAAGAATAAACAGCCCGGCGGCAAGGTTGATAAAAAGGTCGGTCGACATTCCGATAGCTGAAGGGCCGGCAAATGCCACCAAAATCAACAGGACGTTTTTGTAGACATTATCATTGAACGCGCCGAGTGCCTGGGTAATAAAGTAGGGAAGAAACCGGCGCTGCCTCAGTAGCCCTGATTGGGTGGTCATGCTGTTTCCCCTAGACGCCACATGATCAGTTTTCAACCCAACCGGCGAGGTAACCGGTCAGCAAGTTGTCAATCAAGGCTGCGCCGTCAACCGGAGCGGTGGTAAACAGTTTGTCGTCAACGCTCAGGAGCGTGATGCCATGAACACCTGCCCACAGTACGCGGCTGGCTTCGATGATCTGGGTGTCGGATTTGGAAGGTGAAAGCTGGCGCAACATGGCTTCCAACATTCCGGTCATGCTTTGGATCCGGTCACTTTGCCACTCAGGCAATGTGTCACCTTGCATGCTGTGCTCAAAAACCAGTTGCCAGCGGTAAGGGTTGGCGGCGGCAAAGTTGAGGTAAAGGTTGGCAAGGGCAAAGAGAGCATCTTTAGGATCTTCAACGGTGGCGAGCTTTTCTGAAACCTGCTGGCGCAGATCATCCAGGGTTCTGCCGACAACATGAAGTAACAGAATGTTGTAGCTGCCGAAAACATTTACCAAGGTGCTGGGGACATATCCGATCATGGCCGCGATTTTTCGCAAGCTGAGCGAGTGATAGGGCTGTGTGTTCAGATACTCTTCAACACAGTTCAAAGTCATTTCAACCAGTTCTTCGCGGCTGTGGTCGTTCCTGCGGGCCATTACGTCTTGCTGCAAATAGTGAACAATGTTCGATATTTTAGAAGTGGGGTCGGCAAAGGGCAAGGTGTATGCCTCTCAGATTGGCGTCTGCACCAAGAATGAGAGGCATTAAAGTGGTTGAATTAACTGAAGCGTTTGGCGTTGCGGATAGAAATCTGGTCGTTCAGTGTCCAGAAATCGTAAATCACGCCAAGGAAGAAAAAGCCGAACGTAAACAGGTAAAGGATACCACTGAGCCACTTGCCCATGTACATGCGGTGAATACCGAATACACCCAGAAACGTCAGTAAAATCCAGGTGACGGAGTAATCATACTGGCCGCTGTGGAATCGCAGGTCGGCTTCCCTGTCCATGGATGGAATGAGGAAAAGGTCAATCAACCAGCCAATGCCAAACAAGCCCAGTGTAAACAGCCAGATGGTGCCGGTGACCGGCTTGCCGTAGTAAAAGCGGTGTGCGCCGAGAAAGCCAAAGATCCACAAAATGTAACCCACGACTTTGCTGTGTGTATCATTCATACCTAAAATCCTACGAGTTTGTTTGGTGGCAAGTTTAAATCAAACTCTCTGTAAGAAAACAATGTGTTTGAGAAGTTCGCTTCTTTTTCGCCGATAGTCGCCAAAAAAAGATAGTGTGTCGCAGACTTAGCCGTATCCGGCGGCAAAATTTAAATGATTGGTAACATTTTAGTCGGCAGCAGGGTTTGACTTTCTGTGTGCGACAGATAAGCATGGGATACCCAAACGATCTGCGTCGCAGGTCGCCACGGCAATATTCTTTATGTATGTTGCGTGGAAACGTGAAACAGAAAAGGTTCTCAATGAAACGCTTCTTTACTCTATTTGCGCTGATGTTTGTGATGGTGCTTTCTGCGCCGCACGCTGAAGCGAAAAAATTCGGTGGTGGTAAGTCTTTTGGCAAGAGCTTTAAGACGGCACCTGCGCCTAAATCACAGCCGACGAATACCAACACGATTGGTAAGCAAAGCGATCCTGCCACTGCGGCGAAAAGCTCAAGCAAAAAAGGCCTGATGGGTGGTTTGCTGGGCGGTCTGCTTGCAGGTGGTTTGATTGCTGCAATGTTTGGCGGTGCTTTTGATGGCTTCCAGTTTATGGACTTCATCATCATTGCGCTGATTGCCTTCGTCCTGTTCAAGATCTTCAAAGGCATAATGGCAGCGAAAAATGGCTCGATCAGCCGACCGAGCAACCAGGCGTATGCCGGTGGTCATCAACCGCAGCAACCAGAACAAAATAAAGGTTACTACCACGAGCAACAGCAGTTTCGTGAGAATGCAGCGGCATCTTCTGCGTCTGCTGGTGGTTTTGGTGCGGTTAACAACGATGTGCCGTTTAACTACCCACCAAACTTTGATATTTCAGGCTTTGTGAATGGTGCCCGCGAGCACTACCGTACCCTTCAAGGTGCCTGGAACCACAATGAACTGGCGACTATTCAGGAATACGTCACCCCAGAACTGTATAACGATCTGGTTGAAGAGCGTCGTAAACTGGATGGCGATCAGCATACCGAAGTGATGTATGTGGATGCGGAAATCGTTCGTGCAGACTACGACGGTAAACGTGCACAGTTGAGCTTGCAGTTCAGCGGCCGTTATTGCGACCGTCAGGAAGGTGTGGAAGAAGACATTACTGATATCTGGCACCTTGAGCGCGACATGACCCAAGCGAATGCGCCATGGTTGATTGTAGGCATTCAGGCATAAGCCTTAAAAGCCCGACAATCCCTGAAAAAAGCAGCCGTCAAAGGCTGCTTTTTTTATGCGTCATGCAGTAGCCCCTCCTTTTTGAGGGCTTTTATTTGGTCGCATATTGAGCACTTCATCGTTACAGTGGGGAAAATGTCTTCAGGGAACGAAAAAGGTGAATGGACTGAAAACCCCAACCAACCTGCTGATCGCCATGGCTTTTATTATGGCCATGGCTTTTTCTGTCTGGAATGTATTGCTCAACAATTTTGTGATTGAAAGGGCTGCCTTCACCGGAAAGGAAATTGGCATTCTGCAGAGTCTTCGTGAAGTCCCGGGTTTTCTCGCCTTTACGGCAATTTACCTGTTGCTGTTTATCCGTGAACAACGATTTGCGCTGCTTTTTCTGGCTGTAATGTGTATGGGGGTGGCTGTTACTGGCTGGTTTCCATCTACATGGGGGCTGTATCTCACCACAGTGGTGATGTCCATCGGGTTTCACTATTTTGAAACCGTGAACCAGTCACTGACCCTGCAATGGGTAGACAAAGAGAACAGTGCCCACTTCATGGGGCGGGTGTTGGCATGGAAGGGCGCAGCGAGCCTGATTGCCTATGCGTCGGTTTGGCTGCTCATGGATATTCTCGGTGCCACATACAACGCGGTATACATGGTGTTTGGTTTCTTCGGCCTGCTGGCGACATTGCTGCTTTGGGCTGCATTCCCCGCATTTGGCGCCCCTCATACGCAACACCGCAAACTCATATTACGCCAGCGTTACTGGCTCTATTACGCGCTGGTTTTCCTCAGCGGGGCAAGACGCCAGATATTTATCGTCTTTGCCGGATTTATGATGGTGGAGAAGTTTGGCTACAGCGTCGGCGAAGTGAGCCTGCTTTTTATCATCAATTACCTGTTCAACATGTTGTTTGCCGCCCGGATAGGAGCCTGGATTGGCCAGGTTGGTGAGAAAAAAGCGCTGACAGTGGAATATTTGGGGCTGATTTTGGTGTTTACCGGATATGCCTTTGTCGAAAACGCCTCGTTGGCAGGGGCGCTTTACGTGGTCGATCACCTGTTCTTTGCCATGGCGATTGCTATTAAAACCTACTTCCAGAAAATTGCGGATCCTGAAGATATTGCATCCACTACGGGGGTGAGTTTCACCATCAACCACATTGCCGCAGTAGTGATTCCTGCGGCTTTGGGTTTGGTGTGGCTGTACTCACCAACCACCGTTTTTCTGGTGGGAACCGGGCTTGCGGTATGCTCACTGGTGCTCTCCCGCTGTATACCGTCTGCGCCGAGTGCAGGAAATGAAGTCGAGCCTTTTCGTCTTCGAAGGGCTGAGGATGTGGCGTGATTCAAATTTTGGGAGAATAGTGGGCGACAGCAATGGCTGATCGTAGAGTTCTTGATCTCGGCACAAATTACCACGGAAATGACGGTCTATATTCAGGTTGAAACTGATTAAGCAAATGCTGGAGGCGCTATGCCATTTCAAACTGAGCTCGTTGATGAGCTGAATATTCTGGTTCAATTTTCCCTTTCCTCCGACATGACGGGTATTAAGGTTCACAGCGATGCTGATCCACGTCTGGTTGCTGCTACAGCGCGTCTGTATGATAAAAAACTGATCACTGCCAAAGACGGTGGTTACCTGACGTCTATCGGCCGTGATGCCGTGGAGCACGCGAAAGAAGCGTTACGCATTCTCAAATCAAACCCGTAACGAAACCAATGAAAACGAAAGGGAGCCAGATGGCTCCCTTTTTTGATGATGTTGTGTTGTTGACTGCCTGCTTGCTTACCAGACGTCTTTATCGATTTGTTTGTCCAGTTTAGGAAACTTCTTACGGTCGAAAGTTGGCTCTTTGCCTTCTTTACGTTGCGTTTCGTAGTCTTTCAACAGGGCAAACGCAATACCGGACAGTGCCAGAATGGCCACCAGGTTGATGATCGCCATCATACCCATAGAGAGGTCAGCGAACGCCCAAACCGTTGGCAGGTCAACAATTGCACCAATCACAACCATGGCCAGTACCGCAACACGGTAGATATTGATCGCCAGTTTGCTCTTGAAGATGTACTCGATGTTCGATTCACCGTAGGAGTAGTTCGCAATCAGAGATGTGAATGCAAACAACAGGATTGCGATAGCGATAAACGCAGCACCCCAGTCACCCACTTCAGCAACCAGTGCTGCCTGTGTCAGCGCGATACCGGTCAGTTCGCTGCTTGGATCCAACATGCCGGATAGCAGGATGATTGACGCAGTGGCTGTACAGATCACGATGGTGTCGATAAATACACCCAGCATTTGAACATAGCCCTGAGCAACAGGGTGGTTTGGCGCTGTGGTCGCAGTTGCTGCGGCGTTAGGCGCAGAACCCATACCGGCTTCGTTCGAGAACAGACCACGTTTGATACCCTGCATCATTGCAGCACCGATAGCACCACCTGCAGCTTGTTCAAAGCCCAGTGCGCTGCCGACGATGGTGCCGATAACGTCAGGCAACAAGGTGATGTTGATGGCGATAACGTAAACCGCGACAATCAGGTAACCGATTGCCATAAACGGTACGATAAGCTCTGCAACACGCGCAACTGAACGCATACCGCCGAAAATAATTGGGGCAGTTGCCAGCGCTAGGATAATACCTACCCAAGTGTGGTCAGTGCCGAAAGCGGTGTTCATGGCTGCTGCAATTGAGTTTGACTGAACGCCGTTAAACGCCAGGCCAAACGCAATAATCAAACAGATTGCAAAGGCGATACCCAACCAGCGTTGACCCAGACCTTTTTCAATGTAGTAAGCCGGACCACCGCGGAAGGTGTTGTCTTTATGGTTTACTTTGTAAGCCTGTGCCAGTGTGGATTCCACGAAACTGGTAGACATACCCACCAGTGCGGTTACCCACATCCAGAACACGGCACCCGGGCCACCAAGGTAAATAGCGACGGCTACACCGGCCATGTTACCTGTGCCTACGCGCGCTGCGAGGCTGGTGCTGAACGCTTGGAAAGAGGAGATACCACCATCGGCGCCTTCACGGCTGCCTTTGATAAGGGAGAACATGTGCCCAAAAGAGCGGAATTGAAGGAAGCCAGTGCGAAGAGTGAAGTACAGGCCAGCGCCGATCAAAAGATAGATAAGCACGCTTCCCCACAACACGCCATTCCCGGCATCAACAAAGGAAACGAATAGTTCTTTTAGTTCCGTCATAACAAACTCTACTGTCGTCAAAATTAAACAGGCAGCGGAGCTTCAAGGAGGAGACAGCGGGTCTGAAACTTCCTTTTCAGCTCAGTGCCTCGGGCAAACAAAATACCCTGGCGACGCTTCCGTGCAGAGATTCATGACCGACTGTACCGCGCGTCTGTTGCGCTATCTACAAATCCGTTTGTGTATATACAGCGGCCAGTGATAAGTGCAAAAACTCTCGGTTTCGTCACTTAAAACGGCAGGATAATACTCTAATTTTTGCGTCCTATCACCTTTAAGTTTTACTCAATGGTGACAAATTAGACGATGTGTTCATTTATCAATCTGATCTGTAACATTTTACTCTGATAAATTTAACTTTCTCATCAAGGTTGATTACACATCAGGTGTGGGATCTGTGGGGGAATAGAGCCAAATGACTGAAAATTATCATTCTGATTCTTCAGTTGTTTTTACTTTTCTTTCCAGATCTGCTCGGACGATCTCCAGGGCTTTCAGAGCAACGTCAGGTTTGATGTCATGGGTTTCGAGTAGATAAATTAAATCTACCGCCAGTTTTATTTCTTCGGGGGCGTTTTCCAATCCAGAAGTGGTCATGGTAAGGGGCTCCAGTTTGGGTAGTAAGTGTCCAGTGCCGCGAGAATTAACTCTGCGTGAAGAGGCACCAATGCCTGCTGATCGGTACGGTAACCGCCGCCTATCACCGCTGCCACCGGGATTTGAAGATCGTGACAGGTGCGAAGCACTGCGCGATCCCGCTTGGCAATACCTTCCTGACAAACGTTGAGGTATCCGAGCTCATCATCCCGATGAATATCGACACCGGCATCATAAATCACCATATCAGGCTGGTGTTGAGCAATAGCTAGTGACAGGCAGGGAAGAAAATGTAAAAGGTATTGCTCGGTATCCGTGCCGATAGGAAGCGGCAAGTCCAGATCCGAATCAGGTTTGCGTGACGGGAAATTCTTTTCACAGTGAACGGAAAAGGTCGCTATCGCCGGGTTGGTTTGGGCAAGCACAGCCGTCCCATCGCCGTGGTGGACGTCACAATCAATGATAAGAACTTTGTCTATGCCTTCATGCGAAAGGGCATGATCAGCGGCCAGAATAAGGTCATTGAACAGGCAAAACCCACTGCCAAAGTCATGGTGGGCGTGGTGGTAGCCGCCAGTCAAATGTACGGCCATACCATGCTTCAGCGCGTTATCCACGGTTAACAAGGTGCCGCCAAGCGAAGTCAGGCTTCGCGTCAGCAGTACTTCACTCCAAGGGAAACCGATACGGCGCATTTTTACCAGCGGCAGTGTGCCGGTCACCAAGGCGTTGACATAGTCTTGATCGTGAATGGCATGCAGCCTGTTGTTTGGCAGCTTGGTAGGTTGGTGTTCAGCGACAGGCCATCGCTCGTTGGCGATATGCTCCCTCAGTAAGCGGTATTTCTGTAGTGGGTAGCGATGCCCCTCCGGCAGGGGAAAGTCAGAATAGATCGGGTGATAAACAATTGGCAGCACGACGACTCAGCCTTTCCTTTCTCGGAAGCTAATGCGGGATTCAATTTTCTGCTTGGCTTCGCGGCAGCGGGCAAGGCGTTTTTCCAGAGTCAATAGCTGATGCTGTGCCTGTTGCTGCTCGACCAGGGTATAGCACTGTCCGATTCGGGCTTCAGCATCGCGCACCATGTCAGCAAGACGGCGTTCCCACCCCTGGTGTTGTGCCAGATCCTGATACAACTGGCTGATTGACGCTTTCGGTTTTGGCGCCAGGGCTTTTTCCTGTGCGCGAAGCGGTTGGGTGGCGATTTCCCTTTGCAGGGCGCCAATTTGGTTCAGCAGTTTTTCGCACAGGTGCTCTGCGCGAAGGCCGGATAACTTGCCAGCGCTGTGCTCTCTTTCGAGGGTTGTCACCACGGCTTGCGCTTCCATCACACAGGGGGTAAGAAGACGCGAAAGACAGGTAAAAAGGCGCTCATCGAAAAGTGGCTTGGCGCTCTCGCCCCGCCTTCTGTCGATATCTGCTGCTTGATTCGCGAGCGTTTGGAGCTGCGCTTTCAGGTTGGATAAATCCATCTTGTCCTCAAATTACTCCTGTCAGTAGGAGTCAGCTGGCGTCAAAACCACGCATCTACCGCTAACTTGACCGATAGAATCACGACGACGGTGACAAACACAGGACGAATAAACTTCGCACCGAAGCGAATGGCTGAATGTGCACCCAAATAGGCGCCGGCCATCAGGCAGACCCCCATGGTCAGCCCTATCGTCCAGTTTACATGACCAAGAATAATAAAGGTGACCAGCGATGCAATGTTGCTGGTGAAGTTCATCGCCTTGGCAAGACCTGACGACAAAAGGATATTCATTTTGTAGAGGGACATCGAGGAGACAGTCCAGAATGCACCGGTTCCCGGCCCAACCACACCGTCGTAAAAACCCAGTGTCAGGCCTTGCCCCCATTGCTTTTGTTTGATTTTCGGATCGTCTTTAGGCAACTCATGGCTATCTCCCTTAGGCTGGGGATGCCATATGGTGTAGGCAGCCGTTGCCAACACCACGAGAGGCAGTGCTTTTTCAAGGAGCTCTGTGGAGATGAAATCCACCATCAGGGTACCCAAAATAGCGCCGAACAGGGTCGCCCAAAACGCATTTGACCAAAAGCGTGGGGAAAACAGCTTTTTACGGTAGTAAGTAAATGCGGCAGTGGAGGAGGCAAAAGTGGCTGAGAGCTTGTTTGTTCCCAACGCAATGTGTGGTGGTAACCCCAAAGAAAGCAATGCAGGTACGGTGAGCATACCCCCACCACCGGCTACGGCATCGATAAATCCGGCGGAAAAAGCCACCAACGCCAGAATGACGACGGTGGTCAAATCAAACATTTCAAGCATGATATAGGGTCTTTAAGTGTACTCAATGACACGGTGAAAAGGAGGCAGGGAATCCAACAGCGATTTCCCGTAACGCTTTGTAATGATTCTCCGATCGAGAAGCACGACTCTACCAGAGTCCTGCTCTTTGCGCAGCAGTCTCCCCACGGATTGGATCAGTTTTTTGCTCGCTTCTGGAACCGCGATTTGCAGGAAAGGATTGCCTCCGCGTCTTTCTATATATTCTGCATGCGCCTCTTCTACCGGTGAGGTAGGTACGCCAAAGGGGATCTTGGTGATGACCAGGTTTGTTAACTGGTCGCCGGGTAGATCAAGGCCCTCAGAAAAACTACCTGTGCCAAACAGTATTGAGGGCTGACCTTTCTCGCAGCATTTTCTGTGTGCGTCGAGCAGACGGGTGCGTGAGGACTCTCCCTGAATATGAAGGTGCCAGCCATTTTTCTTTGCTGTCGCCCTGATTGATTCCGCGATCTGGTTCATTTGCCAATATGAAGAAAACAATACAAGACTGGCTTTTTCGCCTTCAAGGTACTCGAGCAGGACTTCAGGCAGTATCTGGGTAAACTTCGGATCTTGAGGTTCACACGGCATAGCCGGGATCACCAGTCGCGCATTCTCCTGATAGTTGAATGGAGAGGGCAGTGCCAGAAACTGTGTACCATCATTTTCTTCCAGCCCGACCTGACGGCAAAAATAGCTGAAAGAGTTCAGAGCCCGCAATGTCGCCGACAATAAACAAACCCCCGCGGCGCGCGACCACAGCAACTGGTCAAGCCGCCAGCCAATTTCCAGCGGCGAAACGTGAACGATAAGATCGCTCTCGCGTTCTGGGCAACGTTGAATCCAGCGAGCTAGCGGTGCACCTTTATCTGAGTTTGGTTGAGCCATCAGGGCCCAAACTTTTTCGAGGTTTTCCAGCCGCTGCAGGAAAAACGCGGATTCGGCCAGAATAGGGTCGGCAATCCGGGTGCTGATTTCCCCATCTTTTAAACGCTCAGCGACCAAGTCGTGGAGTTTTGCCTGTGATTGGTTGGCCTTCTTGGCCGCTGTGTGCAGGGTTTTTGCTTCATTGAATAGCAATTCTGGCAGTTCCCCGTCAGGAAAACGGTAAACGCCATCATTGTTTAATGGATAGGCCTGAAGCATATCGCGGACACCGCGTAAGCCCGGTATCAGCGTTTGAACACCACTTTGCAAGGCATCCAGAAAACGGTTACTGCGCTTGATGTCACCGGCGTTGGCGAGCTTTGATGCTGATTGGTTAAGTTTCTCCAGCCAGGAAGCCGCGCCCACCAGACTTGCGGAAGCGGCTGAAAAGTCCCTTGCGACGATAGGTAAGTGGTGGGCTTCGTCGATCATATAGAGGGCCTGTTCAGGCTCGGGCAGTATCACTCCACCGCCCAGCTCCAAGTCGGCCATTAACAGGCTGTGGTTGGCAACGATAACGTCAGCTTTATCCAGATGCTCTCGGGCTTTGGCAAATGGGCACTGTCTGTGTGCACTCAGGCCAGAATGGCAGGTATGTTTGTCGGAAACGATGGATTGCCAGATAGCGTCCGGGATGGTTTTTGGCCAGCTGTCTCTGTCACCATCCCATTTCCCCCGGTTGTAGGCGTCATAGAGGTCGTTGATAAGATCGATGTCTGCCTTCTTGGGTTTTTCCGCAAACAGAACCTGCTGGCCGGCGCCTTCAGCATCCGCTGCACCCGCCAGTTTCTGGCTACAACAGTAGCGTTGACGCCCTTTAGCCAACACAAAACTGAACTCTTTCGGTACAACGCGGCGAAAAAGGGGTAAGTCCTTTTCAATCAACTGTTCCTGTAAAGCAACAGTGGCGGTAGAAACAACAACTTTCTTGTTGTTGTTTACTGCAAACGAAATCGATCCCATCAGGTAAGCCATAGACTTTCCGATCCCCGTTCCGGCTTCCGCTACCAATATCCGGCGTTTAGGGCTGTACTCCCCTGCCAGCGTTTTTGCTATCTCAGCAACCAGGTAATTTTGAGCTTTGCGCGGGATAAAATTCTGCAATTGAGATTTAAGATTCTCATAGCTGGATCGGATGTCTTTTTTGACTGAAGGACTTAGCATTTTTAGGGGTCATCTCGTTTTCGACGCCGCATTATATCACGGGTGGAGAATTGTGAATGACTTCAAGGATTCGAGCATTTGTTTTTATTTATGAGAGTCAGATCACGAAAATCTATTGAACTAATATTAGCTATCACTATGAATTCCAAAGGGAATGCCATTCACTGTATAAATGGAATGCTGGCGATATTTTATCCTGTTATGTTTATTTTTATCGTTATTTATTAGATTAAAATCCTGTGTAATTGTTGCGAGTAAGTTTGCAGAAAATTGACAATTTGACTTCACTATTGTGACCTTACTCGATAATAAAATCATAAGACTATGTATTATAACGATATTTTGATGTTTTGATGTTGTTTTTTGTTGATTTGACAGAATTTAGATTTCTCTGCACTCTAAGTTTCGAAGTTTAAGCGTGTTTGTTGCCGCGTTTTTGTGACGTTGTGACAAGGACAATCATAAAAGGGATTTCGGAACAGGAATTCCAAATTAATAAAGAAAAGGCAGTGGATTAACATGAAAAAGACAATTCTAGCTATGGCAGTCCCAGCTCTGCTGGCAGCAGGTTCAGCAAGCGCTTCTATCACTCTTTATGATGCTGATGGCACTAGTGTTGAGCTGTCTGGTGCTGCAGAAGTTCAGTATCGTCGCACGGGTGCGGAAGACTTCTTTGATCCTGCAAAAGTGTACCTAAACAAAGTCGTCGGTGGAGCTTCTACTGAAGATGGTCAAATCCGTGTTGATGATGGTGATCTTGCATTCCGTATTACTCACCAAGAAGGTGACAACTACGCGTTTGGTGCAATTGAACTGCGCATTGGTGAGCAGGGTGACGAAGCAAACGCCAACTTCTCTGGCTCTGGTGACGTTGTCAATGACGGTTTGTACGTTGGTTTTGGTGGCAACTGGGGTGAGCTGAGCTTCGGTCGTCAACTGGCTATCATCGATGATGCTGGTGTAGGCGTAGACTACGAGCTGAAAGACGTTGCTGGTGTTGACTTTGAAGATACCGACTTTGACCAGCTGATCAAGTACCGTTACAGCGGTGAAGGTTACTGGGCAGGCGCAAGTTACAACGTATCTCAGGATGACGCTTCTGGTTCAAACAGTGACCGTTTGTACGAGCTGGCGGGTGGCGTAAACGTTATCGACTCAGTTGAAGTTCGTGCTTACTATGCAAACTTCAAAAATGAAGCAACAGCAGACGTGGATCAGACTGCTTGGGATCTCGAAGTTGCTTACAACGAAGGCCCATTCTATGCAGGTATCCTGTACGGTCAGTTTGAATCTGAAAACAAAGCTGGCGTTAAGACCCAAGACGTTGACGTAATTGAAATTGCCGGTAGCTACTCTAAAGACAAGAGCAAGTTCGGTGCAGGTGCTGCATTTAACGACGGTCAAGGCCGCGAAGAATCTACCAGCTACTACATCAACTACGGTTACAACCTGCTGACTAACTGCAAACTCTACGCAGAAGTGGGCTATGAGGACTTCCAGGCTGATGATGCTGCAGGCGACTGGGATGGCGTAGGCTACGTTGCTGGTATCGAAGTTAAGTTCTAATTACAGGTTATCCTGTTAAATCTAGCCGCCCAATTGGGCGGCTTTGTTGTTTGAAACATGTTGGAAAAGGAAACGACTACATGAAAGCGCCTTTGCTGTTATTGTCTTTGCTATCTTTTGGTGCGACCGCTGCGACACTAACTCTTGACCCTGGCCTTGAACTGCAAGTGCTTAATGGTGCCAAGTACGAGGGAGACAACTCAGGCATTGAATTGAATGAAGGGAAAAACCAGGTTGTTATCCGTGTTTACGATAATTTCCCCAAAGGTTCGAACGAGGAGTTGTTTGTTTCAAACCCATATGTGTTGACCTTTGATGCAAATGACGCTGACTTGGAATTGTCCCTGTCACCTAAAATCAACGACTACCGCAAAGTCACCAAGGCATTCAGAAAAGAGATGCCAGAGTGGCAGTTATTAGCAGGTAGTACCAAAACAAGCTTTGACAGTGAGCCATTGCCGGGAAGGGAAGGGCTGGCGCCGTTTTCCAATTTGGAATTGCTGGTGGCTGATTACAATAAATCAAATGGCATTATGGTGACCAGTGGTGTTGGCGTGGAAGACTTGGGTGACGAGGTGATTGTTGCAGTTTCTGAATCTGGCGACGTGGAACTTACCGGAAATGCACTGACACAACTAAAACTTTGGTATTCAAAAGCAAGCGAGGAAGAGCGTAAGGCATTCCGGAAATGGATTATTGACGTCGAGTAACCATCGCTTGCTTTAAGCGCGTTATTTACTGGCGCGCATGTTTATAGTGACTTTTGTCTCTGCAGCCTCGGCAACGGGGCTCTGCAGGATCCTCAGACAGATCGTCAAGTTCAATCTCTTCCTCACAATCTGCGCAAAGGCCGAAAAGTTCGGTTTCAATGGCGCAAAGTGCCGCATCAATTTTTTCTAGACGCACCCCTTCAGCCAGTAAGTCCTTACTGGTTTCCGTTCGGCAAAGCTTGATTAAATAGGCAGTAGGTACACTGGTGATATCTGAACCGGTCAAACAAATGAGTTTGTCTTCCACTCGGCTGCGCACCACATCTTTTTCTTTTTCGAGCGATTGTTGCAGTTGTGCTACGATTTTTATATCAATCATGGTGATGTCTCGGTCCGCAATATAACCGGAACAGTGTAGTAAATTCGGCTATCTTTGTTCTGACATATATCAAGACAACAACCAATTAACCATATCGTTTGTCGGTATTTAGGATGTGGTGAAACGGGTATATTGTCACCCTGCTCAACGAGGCGACTAAAAAATACAAGCCATGACATAAAAGGAAGTAAAAATGGACTCTAACTTTAAAGAACCGTTCAATGTTTTATACTTTTTGGGAATCGTAGCTGTGCTGCTTGTTCCGACTCTGCCGGCAACATTGACCTGGATTGAGATCCTAAGCCATTAACGGTATTTCTTTGGGGGGAAGCGTGGGACAGACACTGACACGTTTTGCTTTGTTGGGATTTGGCTGGCTTAGCCTTTTCCTTGGCTTTGTAGGCATTTTCCTCCCGTTACTTCCTACCACACCTTTCTTGCTTCTCGCCAGCGCTTGTTTCATGCGCGGCTCTCCAAAAATCGCCAATTGGTTGCTACAACATCCGCACTTTGGCCCGATCATCGATAACTGGCAGCGAAACCGGGCGATAGACCGACGTATCAAGCGTCGCGCGAACGTTTTCATCGTGCTCAGTTTCGCGTTGTCTATTGCCTTGGTGCCCGCGCTTTGGCACAAGTTGATGCTTCTGACGATGGCGGTTGTACTTTTAATTTGGTTTAACCGTTTGCGTGAAATTGAACCTGTTGCCCGCGCCCCCGAAAATACATAACATGGCGGTTTCGGTTTCTTCGCAACAATGCGTGATACGTGTCAAAAGTTGCGGGGACGGACTATCTATCTACGTATTACGGGAAGCCACGTTTAGTGGTGAGACACTATGAGCCAAGACACAATCGCGTTTATCAAAGACAGCATTAAAACCGTTCCAGATTATCCAAAGCCGGGCATCATGTTCCGTGATGTCACCAGCCTGATGGAAAACGCTGAAGCATACAAAGCAGCCATCGCGCTGCTTGTAGAGAAATATCAGGGTCAGGGTTTCACCAAAATCGTTGGTACAGAATCCCGTGGTTTCCTGTTTGGTGCACCTCTGGCGTTGGAGTTGGGTGTAGGCTTTGTTCCTGTCCGTAAGCCGGGTAAGCTGCCTCGTGAAGTGATCAGTGAAAGCTACGAGCTGGAATACGGTGTGGATACGCTTGAGATTCACATTGATGCAATCAGTGAAGGCGACAAAGTGCTGATGGTTGATGATCTGCTGGCAACGGGCGGCACTATCGAAGCAACAACCAAACTGATCCGTCGTTTGGGCGGCGATGTTGAGCATGCAGCATTCATCATTAACCTGCCAGAGATTGGCGGCGAAGCGCGCCTGAAAGCCGCTGGCATCGATGTCTACAGTATTTGTGAGTTTGACGGTCACTAATTGCCCGTTTGACACATACCGGATGGTAGAGCGTGATCGTCAAGATCGCGCTCTTTTTTTGTCTGTGCTAGGATGCGAGCAGACTAAAGACAGAAAATCTAACGCATGAGTTATCAGGTACTAGCCCGAAAATGGCGTCCACATCAATTTCGTGATGTGGTGGGTCAATCCCACGTTCTTACCGCATTGGCCAATGCGCTCGATCACAACCGACTTCATCACGCTTACCTGTTCAGTGGCACGCGTGGCGTGGGTAAAACCACCATTGCCCGTATTTTTGCAAAAGGCCTCAATTGCGAACAGGGCGTCACATCTACACCTTGTGGTGTATGCGCAACCTGTCAGGAAATTGATCAGGGCAGGTTTGTCGATCTCCTGGAAATCGATGCTGCGTCCCGCACCAAAGTGGAAGACACGCGCGACTTGCTCGACAACGTGCAATACAAACCTGCGCGTGGCCGCTATAAAGTTTACCTGATTGACGAAGTTCATATGCTTTCCCGCCACAGCTTTAATGCGCTGTTGAAAACGCTGGAAGAGCCACCTGAATACGTCAAATTCTTACTGGCAACGACAGATCCGCAAAAACTGCCGGTCACCATTCTTTCCCGTTGCTTGCAGTTCCACCTCAAGCACTTGGATGCCAACCAGATCAAAGATCAGTTGGAACATGTCCTTGAGCAAGAATCCGTTGTTTCTGAACCGCGCGCCCTTTCCCTGATTGCAAGGGCGGCCGAAGGAAGTATGCGTGATGCGTTGTCTTTGACAGATCAGGCGATTGCCCTTGGCAACGGCACTGTGCTGGAAGCGCAGGTGACCGAAATGCTTGGTACCCTGAGCACAGATCAGGCCATTTTGCTGTTGGAAGCGTTGTCTGATGGCCACGCGGATACGGTGATGCAATGTTTAACCCATCTTGCCGAAGTCGGTGTGGAATGGGATGGCTTGCTAAAAGAAATTGCAGCCCAGCTTCACCGTATTGCCATGGCGCAAGCGTTGCCCGCGTCAGTGGATGCGGCATCGCCTGATGCTCAGCGCGTGACTGCACTGGCAACAGCCATGACGCCTCAGGACGTTCAACTGTTCTATCAAATTGCGCTGCAAGGCCGTCAGGATTTGCCGTACGCGCCAGATGGCCGTGCAGGGTTGGAAATGGTTTTGCTGCGCATGTTGGCTTTCAGGCCGGTGACATCACACCAGTTTGAGCCCGTCGCAATTCCTGTTCCTGCAACAGAGCCAGCTGCCGGCAATGCCGCGTCGTCTGGCCAGGCAAACGATCGGTTGGCATCGCTAAAAGCCCAAGTGGCTGCGAGCAGAGCCCCTCATACTGGCTCTGCACCGGTAGCTGCACAGCAGCCAGTCACACCGCCACCACAGAGTGTACAGCCTGCGCCAACGCCGGTTAACCAATACGCAGATGATCCCCAAATGGCATCCCACATGGCAGCCATGGAAGTGGAATCTCAGCGTGAAGACGACTACGGGCAGGATTATGATGCCCGCCCTGTTGTTGATTCAAGGCCTCAGGAACCTGTGCGTCCTGCGTCTGCACCATCAACGGCGGGAAGTTTGGTTGCTGCACGCAATATGTTGCGCAGCCGAGCACGTGGCCCGGAGGGGCAAACACCAAAAAAGGGTAAAACGGTATCGGCTGGCAGTGATGCACTGTCAGTGATTGATCGGATCGCGGCGAAACATAAACCCGCTGATCCTGCCAGCTTCCAGACAGAGCCGGTGCCGAATGGCTTGATGCCAAAAACTGATGATGCCTATCGCTGGACACCCACCAATGTGGTTGCAGCACCCGTACAATCTTCAGTGACACCGGAAAAAATTAAAAAAGCACTCCAGCATGAAAGAACGCCGGAGATGCGAGACAAGCTGGAGCAGGAATCTATCGCACAGGATGCTTGGAGCCAGATCGCCAGTGCGTTGGAAGTACCAAGGCTGGTGAAGCAAATGGCGCTCAACGCGGCGATGGAACGTGAAGGTGACCATTTCACGCTATTGCTTCGCGCAGAGCAGGCACACCTGAATACTGAAAAGGCGACTGAGGCGCTGGTCAATGCGCTTAGTGCCCAGCTTGGCAAGCCTGTTACTCTGACAGTGGTGCAATCTGATCAAGGGATCACACCACTTGAATGGCGGGACAAACTGTATACCGAAAAATTGGAGCAGGCAGCGCAAAGCCTGAACGACGATCCGAATGTACGCTTTATCTGTCAGCGCTTTGCTGCGCAGATTGATGAAGATAGCATTCGACCATTATAAACCACTGAGCTGCCAGCATATTGTCTGGCAACTTTGACCAAAAAAGAGAGAGTACTATGTTTGGTAAAGGCGGAATGGGTAACCTGATGAAGCAAGCGCAGCAAATGCAAGAGCGCATGCAGAAGATGCAGGAAGAAATCGCAAATATGGAAGTAACCGGCGAGTCAGGTGCGGGTCTGGTGAAAGTGACTATTACCGGCAGCCACAGCGTGCGTCGCGTTAACATCGATGAAAGTCTGATGGAAGACGACAAAGACATGCTGGAAGACCTGATTGCTGCAGCTTTCAACGATGCCGCGCGTCGCATTGAAGAAGCGCAGAAAGAGAAAATGGCTTCTGTTACTGGCGGTATGCAGATGCCACCAGGCTTTAAAATGCCGTTCTAATTCGCGATGCGTACAAGCCAACTGCTTGAACAATTGATGGAAGCCTTGCGATGCCTGCCAGGGGTTGGCCCTAAGTCAGCGCAGCGCATGGCTTTTCATCTTCTGCAGCGTA
This sequence comes from Enterovibrio paralichthyis, assembly GCF_019209835.1. Lineage (NCBI taxonomy): Bacteria > Pseudomonadati > Pseudomonadota > Gammaproteobacteria > Vibrionales > Vibrionaceae > Enterovibrio > Enterovibrio paralichthyis. The sequence goes on from NZ_JAHUTS010000016.1 coordinate 35,579, forward strand.
ACCGTCAGGGCGGTGTGAAACTGTCTGAGGCGCTACTGTCAGCGATGACGGACATTGGTCATTGTGAAAAGTGCCGCACCTTTACTGAAGAGGAAGTGTGCGCCATATGTAACAATCCCCGCCGCCAGGAAAACGGGCAGATTTGCGTGGTTGAAAGCCCGGCAGATATCGCTGCGATCGAAGCAACAGGCCAATATTCTGGCCGCTACTTTGTTCTGATGGGGCACCTGTCACCACTTGATGGTATTGGCCCTTCTGATATCGGTTTGGATTTACTGGAAAGACGCTTGGCATCGGAAACTGTGTCAGAGCTGATCCTTGCGACCAACCCGACCGTGGAAGGTGAAGCCACGGCGCACTATATCAGCGAGCTTTGTGCTGAGCATGAAGTGATAGCCAGCCGTATTGCGCACGGTGTGCCAATGGGCGGTGAGTTGGAGCTGGTGGACGGCACCACACTTTCGCATTCCATTATTGGACGCCATCGTATTGGTCAATGACCAATACAGAGAATAAAGGAAAGGCCGCATGCGCGGCCTTTTTTATGAGTGGGTTTTGCTATAGAGCACCATAGAGCCATGGTTGAGACTGGTTAGCAGTAACGATCCATCATTTAAGATATCAATGCGACGCACTTTTTCTGCGCCCAGTCGATAAAACGTACGTACCAGTGTCAAATCCTCCGCGGAAAATTCCGTGGTGTCTCCGGTTGTCACATCCTTGATGTCACCCAGCTTAAGCTTCAGGTAGCCGCCGCTGACTTCCCAGTCGCCTGACTCTGAAATCGACATGACAACTTGAATGTTTTCCTGCTCATTCTTGAGCACAATCTGTGTGTCGCGCGAGTAGGTGTTATCCGGCAGAAAAACCATGTTTACCTGCTGCTCGGTCGCGGTCAGGCCGGTCACATCGCGGTACGCAGACTCTTCAATATGATTGATGGTGCGGGATTTCCAAGCCTTCGAAATCAAATGGTTCGCGGTACGGATATCTTCGCCGAGGAAATACCAGGCACTGCCCATCAGTGACAGCAGCAACAGGATGAAAGGACCAACACGTTTAAGTTGATCGCGACGGCGTGGGGTCGTGTTCATTAGCGGCATATAGAGTCGCTCTCCTCATGGCTCGTCAGCAAAACATAAGTTAGGTTGTCGTCTGCATCCTTGGCACTGTGGATATAGTTGAGCGAGATTTCGTTATCCTGCCCGCCTGTGACAATCACTTCTTCCAATTCACGGTCCTGGCCATAAAAGTTGATGTATTTTTCAACGCAGCGCTGAACCATGGGTTTCCACTGTTTAATGCGCACGTTGGTAACAGGAATAGAAACCGGGACATCCTGAACGGTCAGGATCTGGCGAAACGCCTCAGACTTTGGCGTTGAAGCAATAAAAAAGGCTACAGGTACGATCATTGCCAATATCAGTGCAAACCAGGAATTCAGTGGCATCTTTGCTTTTCGGGCCGGCACCGGATCTGAAGTTTGTGCAGGCGCTGGCGTTGCTTCTTCAATTTCCGCAGTGGGCAGCGATGATGTTGTCTCTACAGGTTGATTTTCTGAAGGGGCAGTCTCGAACGCCTCTGTCTCTTGTTCGGGTAAAACGTTTTCTTCCACAGGGGCGGGCACTGCTGGAATATCAACAACCTGATCGTTGTAGACCTCCACCGAACAAATAACCTGATAACCGCGCTTTGGCACAGTTTTGACAAACATTGGTGTTTTTGTAGAGTCTTTCAGGCTTTTTCTCAGGGTAGAAATCGACTGTGTCAGGCTGGAGTCGTCCACCTCAAACCCTTGCTTGCGCCAGACGAAGTCGTGGATACGGTTGCGAGTCACGATCGCGTGGGGTTCTTCGATCAAAACCATCAGGACGCGGCACTCGTTGCTGCCCAACCGAATAAGTTCGTCATTTTCATAAAGATCGACCAGTGAGCTGTCGCTGGGAGAGAAAACAAAACGTTCTCCCAACAGATAACGGTTCGATTTATTGATCATTCGATATATCAACCTGCTAAAAACGTGGGCAATTCAATGGCGGAATCAGAGCCTGTTGGCGTTTTGTTGTGTCGATGTTGTTATAAATCGCACTTTCGCCGTAAAAAGCGCCTGAAAGAGCTAAAAATTGAGACGATTATACCTGAAGTGTGAAAAATAGCTCAAGAAATCAAAAAATCGCTGACTGGACTTGAAATGGATTTTGCCGCCCCTATTTAAGAAATGAGACTAAACCGAAAACCATTTGTTTGGGGTTAAAATGAGCGATCAAGCAACGTTACAAAGTAAGGAAACGCGTGGTTTCCAATCTGAAGTGAAGCAACTGCTGCACCTGATGATCCACTCACTCTATTCCAACAAAGAGATCTTTTTACGTGAATTGATCTCAAACGCATCCGATGCGGCGGACAAGCTGCGCTTCAAAGCCCTGTCTGATGCGGCACTTTACGAGAGTGATGGCGAATTGCGTGTTCGCCTCAGCGTTGACAAGGAAGCCGGTACCTTGACCATTGATGACAATGGTATTGGTATGACACGCGATGAGGTGATTGAAAACTTGGGTACGATTGCAAAATCCGGTACCGCAGATTTCTTCAAACAATTGTCAGATGACCAGACCAAAGACAGCCAACTGATTGGCCAGTTTGGTGTTGGCTTCTATTCTGCCTTCATCGTGGCAGATAAAGTGACCGTGTCGACTCGCGCTGCCGGGGCTGATGCTTCTGAGGCTGTACGTTGGGAGTCAGCAGGCGAAGGTGAGTACACCATTGAAAGCATTGAAAAAGCCAGCCGTGGTACGTCAATCACCCTGCATCTGCGTGAAGATGATAAAGAGTTCCTCGACGAATGGCGCCTTCGTGATGTGATTGGTAAATACTCTGATCACATCGGTATTCCCGTTGAAATGTGGGAAACCGAGCGAGACGATGAAGGCAAAGAAACCGGTGAAGGCAAGTGGGAGAAGGTCAACAAAGCCCAAGCGCTTTGGACTCGCTCTAAGTCAGATATCTCTGATGAAGAATATCAAGAATTCTACAAACACCTTTCGCATGACTTCGCTGAACCGCTGCAGTGGAGCCACAACCGCGTAGAAGGTAAAAATGACTACACCAGTCTGCTTTATATTCCATCGAAAGCACCATGGGATCTGTTCAACCGTGACCATAAACATGGCCTGAAACTGTATGTTCAGCGTGTGTTTATCATGGATGATGCATCGCAGTTCATGCCGAGCTACCTGCGTTTTGTCCGTGGTCTGATTGACTCCAACGATCTGCCGCTGAACGTGTCGCGTGAAATTCTGCAAGACAACAAAGTGACGCAAAACCTGCGCAATGCCTGTACCAAACGTGTACTGACGATGCTTGAGCGTATGGCCGGCAATGATGCTGAAAAATACCAGTCGTTCTGGAAAGAGTTTGGTCTGGTCATGAAAGAAGGCCCGGCGGAAGATTTTTCAAACCGCGAGAAAATTGCCGGTCTTCTGCGTTTTGCTTCAACACATAACGACAGCAGCGAACAAACTGTGTCGCTGGCCGATTATGTGTCACGCATGAAAGAAGAGCAGGATAAGATCTACTACCTGACAGCCGATTCATACCAGGCAGCGAAGAACAGCCCGCACCTTGAACAGTTCAAGGCAAAAGGCATCGAAGTTATCCTGATGTACGATCGCATCGACGAGTGGCTGATGGGATATCTGTCTGACTTTGATGGTAAGCAATTCCAGGCGATCACCAAAGCAGATCTGGACTTGAGCAAATTTGAAGATGACGCGGAAAAAGAAAAGCGCGAAGAAACCGAGAAGGCCTTTAAGTCTGTGGTTGAGCGCACCAAGACGTATCTTGGCGACCGTGTAAAAGATGTCCGCACGACCTTCAAGCTTTCTGGTACACCCGCCGTTGTGGTTACCGACCAGTTCGACATGGGAACCCAGATGGCGAAACTGCTGGCAGCAGCAGGTCAACAAGCGCCGGAAGTGAGGTACATCTTCGAGCTTAACCCTGAGCATGCTCTCGTTAAGCAGATGGCGGACGAAGCCGACGAGCAGATCTTTGGCCGCTGGGTAGAAATGCTGCTGGGTCAGGCAATGCTGGCGGAGCGCGGTGCAATGGATGACCCATCCCAGTTCTTGAGTGCGGTCAATCAGCTTCTGACTAAAGGCTAATTGCGTCGAAATTCATAACCGATTTAACTGTTATCAAGCCCGGCTATTTTGCTGGGCTTGTTTTTTCATACCTAAATGAGTTCGCGACGAAACGCCGTGAAATGGTGCCACCTGAAGACACGCTGAGGCACAGGAAGTGCCCGGGTAATGCGGTGGGTTTTCCTCGTCAATTGTGTTGAAAACGTCGGCTGTGAGGTTGTTTAGGTATCAATATCCGTGTATGTTTCAGGTTTTTGCGAAACTCCAAGTAAAGAAAGGGGATAACTATGCGCATCATTCTTCTGGGCGCACCAGGTGCAGGTAAAGGAACTCAAGCGCAGTTCATCATGGAAAAATATGGTATTCCACAAATTTCCACAGGTGACATGCTGCGTGCAGCAATCAAAGCCGGCACAGAGCTGGGCAAACAGGCGAAAGCAGTTATCGACGCAGGCCAACTCGTTTCTGACGACATCATTTTGGGTCTGGTTAAAGAGCGCATTGCGCAAGAAGACTGTGCGAAAGGCTTCCTGCTGGATGGTTTCCCACGTACGATTCCACAGGCTGATGGCCTGAAAGAAATCGGTGTTGTGGTTGATTACGTTCTTGAGTTTGACGTGCCAGACGCAGTGATCGTTGAGCGTATGAGCGGTCGCCGTGCACACCTGGCATCTGGCCGTACTTACCACGTTGTTTACAACCCACCTAAAGTGGAAGGTAAAGACGACGTAACCGGTGAAGATCTGGTTGTTCGTGATGACGACAAAGAAGAAACCGTTCGCGCGCGTCTGGGTGTATACCACGAGCAAACAGCGCCGCTTATCGCTTACTACTCAAAAGAAGCGGAAGCTGGCAACACCAAGTACCTGAAATTTGACGGTACCAAGCTGGTGTCTGAAGTGAGCGCAGAAATCGAGAAAGCGCTGGGTTAGTAGTCCCTACTCACTCATACAAAAAGGCAATCTTTTGATTGCCTTTTTTTGATCCTAAATTCCCCGGCATGAGTAATCTTGGAGCAGGGATCATGATATTCTTAGTCCCGTAACTAACTGGTGAATCAGGACGAAATGGAAAACAAAAACAACAAGACAGGGGTGTTACTGGCAAACCTAGGTACGCCAAAAGCACCAACCGCACAGGCAGTGAAAGCCTTTCTCAGTGAGTTTTTACATGATCAGCGTGTCGTAGACATGTCGCGTTGGCTTTGGTGCCCCTTACTGCACGGGGTGATCCTGCCAGTGAGATCGCCAAAGGTGGCCAAGTTATACCAAACCATATGGATGGAAGAAGGCTCGCCATTGATGGTGTATTCCCTGCGCCAGAAAGCCGCGCTGGAGCAAGCGACCGGCCTGCCAGTTGAGTTGGGTATGACATACGGCGAACCCAGCATAAAAAGCGGCCTGGAAGCGCTCAAGGCGCGTGGTTGCGAAAAGATCCTGGTGTTGCCTTTGTACCCGCAATATTCGGGCACCACGACGGCCGCTGTTTTTGATAAATTGGCGAAGTCCGTAAAGCAGGATCCATCGTTGCCAGAGCTGCGCTTTATTAATTCCTACTATGACGAAAATGCCTACATAGAGGCACTGGCGCAATCAGTGGAAGCGCACTGGGCACAAAATGGCAAACCGGACATGTTACTGTGTTCATACCATGGCATTCCGAAGCGTTACGCTGACAACGGCGACCCTTATCCAACGCATTGTGTAGCGACAACCGAAAAGCTCGCTGCGCGCCTGGGCGGCGAGGTACCATTGAAAACCACGTTCCAGTCCCGCTTCGGCCGCGAAGAGTGGCTACAGCCCTATACGGACAAAACGTTGGAAAAACTGCCGGGAGAAGGCGTTAAACGGCTGGATGTTATTTCGCCAGCGTTTTCGGTGGATTGCCTCGAAACACTGGAAGAGATCTCTGAACAATGTCTGGAAACCTTCCTTGATGCCGGTGGTGAGGCCTTCAATTACATACCTTGCTTGAATGATTCACCATCGCACATTGCGATGATGAAAGGATTGGTTGAAAGAAACATCCAGGGCTGGTAACGCTTTAAAATATCGACGAATAGTGTACCCAGGCGCGATCAGTGTCTGGGTATATTTTTATCCGGGATATTCCACCTCGAAAATTGTGTGATAGAATTCGCATTTTCGCCACAACCACGACGCATCGAATCATGAAATTTCCGGGCCAACGCAAGTCTAAGCATTACTTCCCTGTCCATGCGCGCGACCCGCTGCTGGTACAAGCAAGCGAACAACGCAAACTCAAACGCCCCCATGTAATTGGTATTGACCAAACGCTGGTTGATATTGAAGCGAAAGTAAGCGACGAGTTCGTGGCTAAATACGAACTGAGCAAAGGCCACTCTCTGGTGATTGATGACAAGCGTGCCGAAGCGCTGTATCAAGAGCTGAAAGAGAACAACATGATTAGCCATGAGTTTGCAGGTGGCACTATCGGTAACACGCTGCACAACTACTCAACACTGGCCGATGACAAATCGATCCTGTTGGGTGTGATGAGCCGCGATATCACTATCGGCAGCTATTCCTACCGTTACCTGTGTAACACATCCAGCCGTATGGATCTGAACTACCTGCAAGCTGTTCAAGGTCCGATTGGCCGTTGCTACGCGTTGATCAGTGAAGAAGGTGAACGTACTTTCGCTATCAGCGAAGGTCTGATGAACCAGCTTCACCCGGATTCTATCCCAGAGCATATTTTCAAAAATGCATCTGCGTTGGTACTGACTGCGTACCTGGTTCGTTGCAAAGAAGGCGACCCAATGCCTGAAGCAACCATGAAGGCGATTGAGTACGCGAAGAAACACGATGTGCCGGTTGTGATGACCATGGGCACCAAGTACGTGATTCAGAACAACCCTCAGTGGTGGCGTGATTTCCTGTCAGAGCACGTTTCTGTCGTTGCGATGAACGAAGAAGAAGCCGAAGCCCTGACCGGTGAGTCTGATCCGCTGCTCGCCGCTGACAAAGCGCTGGAGTGGGTAGACATGGTTCTGTGTACTGCCGGCCCAGTAGGTCTCTACATGGCAGGTTTCACTGAAGATGATGCCAAGCGTGAAACCACGCTGCCGTTGCTGCCAGGCTCAATTGCCGAGTTCAACCGTTATGAGTTCAGCCGCCCGATGATGAAATCTGAGTGCCAGAACCCAATTAAAGTTTACTCGCACATTGCCCCTTATATGGGCGGCCCAGAGCGTATCAAGAACACCAACGGTGCCGGTGATGGCGCACTGTCTGCTGTCCTGCATGATATGTCGGCAAACCGTTACCACCGCGACAACGTGCCAAATTCAAGCAAGCACAGCTACCAGTTCCTGACTTACAGCTCATTCTCTCAGGTTTGTAAGTACGCAAACCGCGTAAGCTATGAAGTGCTGGCGCAGCATTCACCGCGTCTTTCTCGTGGTCTTCCAGAGAAGGAAGATAGCTTGGAAGAGGCATACTGGGAACGTTAATCTCTTCGCCTTTGCTACCAATACGGCGTTGACTGCTTTCACAAACCCCGGTCACTTAGCGGACTAAGCTCTCGGGGATTTGCTCAATCGTCGCCTTGTCTTGATAGCAAATGCTTTGAGATGTAAATCCAGTATCGCACCCAGTGTTTGTTAGATTCGCCTTGCCTAAGCACCAACTAAGTTGTGATTGCTGATTTCATAAAGAAAAATCCGCCACTTGGGCGGATTTTTTTATTCGGTGGGAAGGGCTGCTCACTTACCCTAAAGTCTTTAGCCTTATGATAGCTTCTTGGCCCAGGCATTCGTTGCTCGAACGAGTGTCTTATAAAGAGTATCAAAAGACGCTTTTGGCTCTAGGATGGGGTCTTCTATATCCCCGAGGCCTATCCATTGACCAAACAGCATGGTTTTATGTCTTGAACCGGGTGAAAGCATCGCAACTTCTTCGATATGCGCATGTGACATCACCAATATCAAATCAAAGCTATCACAAAGTTCGGGTGTCAGTTGGCGTGCCGTATGAGCAGAGATATCAAGATTGTTCTCAGTACATACTTGCTGACTGTGTGGATGTGCAGGCGCATCGGTTAAGTGACTCTTTGTGACTGCAATTCCGGCTGATTCGACAGTTAGCTTCGGCAAAAGCTCCTTCATTAACACTTCCGCGATGGGTGAACGGCAAATATTCCCGGTACAGACAACGAGAACGCGATTAAACATGTTCGGCATCCTTCAAGCGCTCACCGTGACAAGGTTTTGGGGCAATGGAGACAAGTTGCCCGACTGCAGGTAATACCGCGCTTGCATTGGCAAGGAAGAGTATCAGGATAAATGTCAGCGCGTTAGCCATTGGCTGAAGGTTAAAATCCACACTGATATGAATGAGCATACCAATGATGGACATGATGCAACCCAGCGCTATTCCTTTCATTGTTCGGCTATGTCTTTTCCGAATAGTATGGAAAGCCCGCCAAAAGGCCAAAAGCACCACGAAGCCTAAAAGCAATGTCGCAGGGATTCCGGCTTCGACCATAAACTGGATATAGTCGTTGTGGGCATGGTCATAGAACCCAATATCGGCCTTGGAATACATGGGGAAGATCGTGTAAAAGCTAGCCATACCAGTGCCGGTGAAAGGGAAGTCTCTGATAATATCCAGTGACCATACCACCACCTGATCGCGGGACTCCGCGCCAAGGGAGGTTTCAACCAAGCGCTGTTTGACCTTTTCCAGCCCAAACAAGGCGCCGACAACTATTGTATCGACAGCAATAACACTGCCCACCAAGACGGTTAACGCGCGCGGCTTATTATTATAAAACACCAGTGCAATCAAACCACCGACAGCCGTAGCGGCAAAAAAAGCGGTATTTCCCATTCTGGAACGCGTCATTACCAGCGCGATGACCATGATTACAAGGCAGAGCCGTATGTACATTTTCCGGCTGAGAATACCTTCCATAATCCTTTTAACGAACATATGGAGCGACTCGGAAGGGGTAGTGTGAAGTTGAGAGACGATAAGGCCAATACCCATACAAAGCGTCATCATCAAATAGTTCGCTAAGTGGTTCTTGTAGACAAAAGAGCCAGTGGCAATCCCTTGTTCACTATAGCCAAAAACCAAGCTTTCTTTGATATCAAGCAAAACAACCAATGCTGCGTAGAACGCTTGCAAAGTACCGCTAACCACAATCACAAGAACGAGTTGCTTCAGCCGTTGGCTGGAATTCACAAGATATATCGCATTGAAAACCAGCATGGTGTAGGCAATCCCTTTGAAAAGAGATGCCAATGTCATTCGCGAATCAAGGGAAATAAAACCTTCGGGTGCCCCAACGAGCTGGTAAATCTCAGCACTTTTTCGCGAAAAGAAGGCCAGTAGTTCCCAAGGGAGTGGAAGAGTTTGGAAGAATACCCACAGTTGGAACAATGCCAATCCAGAAAGCAGCCATTTGTAATGTTTTAACGGCTCGAAAGGTAAATTTCCCCGATAGGCGATGATCAGCAGTATTGACTGCAATGCTATCCAGAACTCAGCAATGGACCAAGCCCAATCCCGGTTACTTCCCAACGGAATGGGTAACCAAATGATCAGCGCGAGTAGGGAGTAGAACGAAAGCCTTTCAATAGACGCCATGTAAATCACTCTGAGTACAACAAAAAGCCCAACGAATGCTGGGCTTTAGTGGGGTAATTTTCTTATTGCTCAAATTAATTCGGAGAGATGACGTCTTCACCCCCCCCACCTTGCCCACCAACTGCTGGTGCTGATGGTGGAGCAGGGCCTGCAGCTGCTGTCTGGATACCCGCAGCGGTCGCTTCTGCAATTTCTGTTGGGTCGAGTCCAGCCAACAGTGCCGCAGTCGTGATATTTTCGTTGGCAATACCTGCATCCCGGGCAAATTGAGCAATGTCAATGGCTTTGTCCGGAGCGGTTGTCATGGCTGCCTGAATCGCGAACTGAGGGTCGACACCTTCCATTTCCAACAATAAACCAAGGATTTCAATCACGAACTCAGCGTTTTCCAGCAAAACGTTTTGGTACGTTTCTTCGTTTGGAACATCACCGAGTTGTGAAATGATGGATTGACGCTGTTCGTCACTTTCGAAAGCAAAGGTCATTGAAGACAATGCCAAGCTTGTCACACCAAAAATGGTAGCGGTAATTTTCATGGTTTTTCCTTGAAAATGGTTTCAAGAGTCTGATTAAAAAAGACTATATCAAAGTTAAGAAGATTGAAAATGGGTATAGTGCCGTTAGAAAAGCTCAATCAGTGATTTGCTTTTGTTTTTAAACGAACTGTCGCAATTGCGCTGCAAAAATATGTACCAAGCAGTACGCCAAAAACATTGACGGTCATATCCAGCCAGGAAAACTGTCTTGATGGGATTTGGGACTGCAGTGATTCGTCCAGTACGACCAAGAGCAGTACAAAGAGAGCTGTGCTGGGAAGTCCTAAAACAATTCCCTTCGATGAGGCTAAGCGGCAGAGCATCCCCAGTGTAAAAGATCCGACCATATGCAGATAAATGGCACCACCTACCATGAGTTCGGTCTCTCTTACATGGATACTAAAAATACCAGTAGATTTCAGTACTGAAGCAGCACCCAGTAAAGACAGCATTGCGACGAGGATAAAAAACGGCACTTTTTGAACGCTATGCACAAGCTCTCACCTTAATAGTATTGAAAGCCAATAGGTTACACATTCTCTGTTTTGCAGGGGAATAAGAAATCATAGTGTCCAGCGCATCTCTGTGACGCCATATACGGGCAAGAGAAACCAGATGCTGAGATGCCAAAACTTGTTTATCCAAATCTGCTTTTTCCCAACTCGTAAAAGTGTCTTCAATCATGAGTAATCGACTTGATGGCGCATATGGGCCGAACAGCGAAGCCAAATTGATGTATCTATCACGCTCACTCTCTGATTCAGAGAGCTTTGCCAATTCAACGTAAGTGTTGGACCAAACCGGTCTTATATGGGTGCTGGTTTGTAAAACTGATTGTGAATCAAGGTAGGGCTCACCCCCTTGTTCGAGGTAAGACATCCACTGGCTGAACAACACAAGATTGTTTAGCTGGTGGGCTGTTCCAACCAAACCGAATGCGGTATTGACTAACTGTTCGTCGCTTCGGCGTATCGTCTGTTCAGGATGGTGAGCAAACGACACTAACCTCGACGTCATTGCTTTCGAAGTCAGAGCATTCGTCAATGAAAGTGGGCTGGCAATGAGTAATAGAGAAGCGAGCACAAGTGTGACGATAGAAACAAGATTTAGCTTCATATGCTGCTTCGAATCCTAATGCATACCAAAGTGACTATCCCTTTTAAAAAACAAAACCGGACTTGGAGCGCTAGACGCTTCCAAGCCCACTAAGCAAACCCTACCTCAACGAGCTAGAGCGGTAGGAATTGTTCAAAAGCCAACTTGGCAGTTCGTTCTGCGGAACTTTACCTTCTTGTGTGATATTGGTTTGGTGATATGAATGCTGGTTCCAAATGCGGGTGGCGTTCTGCCAAGGCATTTTTTTATTGGAGGATTCAAATACACGAACACCTGTAGTTTTGGAGTAGAGTGGGTGATAGTTGTTAGAAACAACAATTATTTCAGCATTGTTGTCACCTTCGAGATCTACGACAACGGGGTACTCCCACAGTGTCGCTGTTGAATTAGGTACTTTAGCTCTTACTTCACCTGATTCACCGTTCAAGACGTAAAGGTGTTCATGATCTTGTAAAACCACTTCTTGAATACCATCGCTGTCGAAATCGAACGACGTTACGCCAACTTTACCACTTGTTTCGTCGTTAATATCTTTACTCCAAATGAGCATACCTTTGGTATTAAACATATCTACTGAGTTATAACCTGCTACAGCAATCCCTAATTTGTCAGCACCAAGAAACGAACCAATGGCTTGAGCACCACCACCTTGTCCTGAAGTAAATGCTTCCCATATAACGTTACCTGTATGAGACAACAAACTTAGATTGCTTTCCCCATCTTTAGGATCTGGGAAAGACACAAGGATTTCGGGGAAAGTATCCCGATCTGTATCTACAACAGAACTAAACCAAGCTAGCTCGTTAGAGCGATGGCTCCACAATAGCTGACCGTTACTGTCGAACAATTTGTTTCCGGATAAGACCTCAGAAATGCCATCACGATCAACATCTACCGAAATGTGATCAGCCACCCAATGCATTTTGAATAGCATACCGGTGTGATAGTTGTAGGCGCTAGTGCCAGCAAGGATTTCAATAGAGCCATCGCTATCTATGTCTGTCAAAGTGACATTGCCTGCTAGCGTATCAGCCATTTCAATTCTTTTGCTTACACTGCCATCGTGGTTGAATATGACTAATTGTCGATTGCTATCATCGACTGCAACAACTTCTATGAATCCATCATTATCTACGTCCCCGAGAGCAGGAGTAAATCTTGGATCTACCGATGCAAAACCATTTTCGTAAGACCAAAGCTCTACTCCATCAATACCACTCAATGCTCGGACTATGCCTGTTCCTTTGTAATCATTTCCTTTGAAGCTTACAACGACAACATCCGCTGAATCGAGACTGTCGATATTTCCATCTCCATTGTCATCGTTGAGTTGGCCAATAATCGGGGAAACCATGACCTGACTGTGGTCTGGCATAAAACCTTTACCATTCCAGTGCCATTTCAAAGACATATCTACTGACTCATTGGTCCCTGGTATACGGCCATTGAATGGTTTGTAGGCAAGTGACATAGACCCCTGCCAGCTATTTGCTATGATACCCACTGATGAAGAGCCTGAAGGAGCAGAAATGTCAGCGAATGGGGCCAACAGTAAACCTTCTATTGCCACACCTGATATTGAAAGCGATGTTGCTTCGTACAAGTTGAAAACTGTCTTAGTGCGATTTGGAATAAAATCCGAAAGACTGATGTTGCTCAATGCTTTGAAGTCATTCATATTACCGTTAATGTTAACAATAACCGTTGCGCCTTCAGGGACGCAGCTCAATGCGAGGGTGTGCGCTTTCTCAAGAGCGATACCATCAACGTTAAAAACATGAAAATCACTTGAGCAGTCACCTTCTAGATAGATCCCCCCCCATTGGTAGACAACCGAACCTGTATCCTTTCTTTTACTTAGCACTGAAGAAAAATTCATTGCTTTGTTTCTTAAATCACTAAAGTCAATCGGTAAGATGGAGTTGCCATTTATATCGCTACCTGGTGACAAACTAGAGCGAACTGATTCAGAAACATTAGAAATATCCCCACCGGTAATGACACTTCCGTAATACACCTGTCCGTTAGCGTAAGAAAGATCTCCTCCAACAACTAGTGCATATTCTTCTGGTGGGAAATCATGGTTCCCATAGAGAATGCCATAACCGTTAAGATTTGCATCATTTCCAATTGCCAAGGGTCCATCACTAGAAGAGTGGGGTGAACTAAAATCTTCAAACACTAAGGCACTGTACTTGTTTTCAAGTGCTGAAGCCTGAGAACAGCATAATAATAGCGTTATACTAATTATATTTTTCATTATCATCCTTAATTTTAGGCGAATAGAAGTTAGCTTTTAATATGAGTGTGTTATCGACAAAGGAAAGGGTTGTTGGCTTACTTTTTTGAAATCTTATTCCTTATTAATAGATAAGCAAATTTGGTATTTGTTACTAGATACCTTTTCCACATTCTTCGTGGTTCTTGTATCACCCTATAAAACCATTCCAAACCAGTTTTTTGCATCCATACCGGAGCACGATTTACCTTACCGGCGACTACGTCGAACGTCCCTCCAACTCCCATAACGAAATCAACGCCGAGCTCTTCCTTCCATTTGTTAATGAAGTTTTCTTTTTTCGGAGAGGTAATGGCTACAAAAAGCAACTTCGCACCAGAATTTCTAATTTTATCTACTACAACTTCTTCGTTGTCCCAAAAATAGCCATCATTGAAACCAGCAATAGTTAAATTAGGATAAAGTTCGAGTACTTTGTCGTGGGTTTTGATAACTACATCTTTTGTGCCACCGAGCAAAAAGACCGGAAAATCTCGTTTCGCGCTCATCTTTAGAAGTTCATGAAACAAGTCTACTCCAGCTACTCGATCTGGTACATTGTACCCAAGAAACCTAGCTCCAAAAACGACGCCCATACCATCGATATTAATGACATCACATGACTTTACTGATTCAGCTAATGCTTTATCTTTTCTCATGTTGACTATTTTGGCGACATTGACGACGACATGTTGCAAAAATTCTCCCTTTGAAACTTTTTCCTCAATGAAAGACACCGTTTCTTCCATTGTAGATACATGCATTGGAGAACCTAGAAGTTCAATACGATCCATGATGTTTAACCTAGATTTTTTTGATGATTTTTAAATTTCTAAAATAGACATGATTGTTTGTGGTAATATCCGGATGTCGATACAGTCCAATCTTTAGATAATGCTGATAGTCGTTGTGCATATTTGGTCCTTTAAAAGTGAAATTAGAGTTATTTACTTTTAAGTTAAGAACCCCACTGTTACTATTAGACCAACGAAAATGGTATACGATACTGTTCCATGTGCCGATATTAATTGGTATAGCTCTGGCTTGGTCACCATAAACAATTGTAATAATGGTTTCACCATTTACTACTTTGTCATATAGAGCAACGAGTGGGCTTCGACCCGGAAAATTCGCCCATGTTTCTCCCTTGTTGGGATTAGGTTGGTCATGCCATTGGCTTATTAGGGACCATCGGCCATGTATATCACTTTGATACTCATTTGGAATAAATAGTTCATAACTATAAATGACTTCATCTTCTAGTTTGAAGGGAAAGTCGATTGCTAATTCAGAACGACGGCCATTGTTTACCTTTTTCTGAGTCCCCGTGATGGAAAATTTTAGCTTTCCATTTTCCGCAATAATTGTTTTCCCATAATAAGACTCGACTTCAAAGTGTTCAACGAGATCAACTGCACTAAGAGATTTCGCTATACTGTCCAATTGTTCTGATTTTTGAATAGATAAAGCCTGAGGAGATAAAGATAGAAGAATAAGTGAAGAAATTATTTTAGGAGCACTATGACATCTTTTCATAAATACTTTGCCATTTAGGCAGTATAACCTCCGAAGTAAAGTTCTCGACATATTTCTGATGTCCATTATCTACAATTGCATTAAGTTCTGGTGGTGAGGAAAGCACATAATTTAATTTATCTGCTATTTGATCAATAGAGCCTGGTTCCACCAAATACCCTGTTTCGCCGTCTACTATAACTTCTGATATAGCACCTACTGGAGTACTGATGACCGGTATTTTGCAGCCCAATGATTCGATCAACGTCATTGGTAACCCTTCATTGTATGATGGAAGAATCATTACACTGCACTTACTTAAAAGATCCTTTTTGGTGTTTGCATCTACCCAGCCATGGAAGGTCACACTTTCTGTTAAGTTGAGCTTTCCGACGAGCTGCCTAACTTTCTCATCCTCTCCGGCGCCACATAGATGTAGATGGAAATCTCGATTGAGTAATGTGCAGGCATTCAATAGGTCATAAATACCTTTTCTGGTAATAAATGCAGCTAAGAATAGGATATGTCCTTCTAGTCGAGTAGTGGCGACACTATTGATGTTTACATAATTATTAATTGAAGTGACATTGCGACCTGAAATCCCTTCTATATAAAGTTTCCAACTATCTGAGAGTACAACGAACTCATCAACATTTCTAATTAGCCATAGTATGGAATTTTTCGTCAGGCTGGATCTAGAGGAGTAATACTGCTTAAACTCAGAACCATGCAGATGGACTAGGGTACGAACATTAAACAATTTAGCAATTAATACAAACGTAAGTTTTCGCCAAAAACTCCCTTTATAAGACATATGACAATGTAAGATTTTAACTCTTACTCTTAAAAAGACTTTAAAAAGAGAAAGTATTGCATTTACAAAAAGCCATAGGTCATGAAATTTCGACTTTCCAAGATGGCTAACGACTCGAATATGTGAGTATGAATCGAAAAGACCATCGCTTTCATACCCCTTTACCACAGAATCTATTCCACCATTGGCTCCTGTGCCAATAGTAACTATATGCTCTTTCAATTGTCCTCCTTCCACACATTAACCAAAGCACTTGAAGAGCCATTATATGAAACGATGCGGGCAGGATTTCCTACAACAACTGCATTGTCGGGTACATCTTTAGTCACAGTTGCATTTGCTCCAATTATAGCATTATTACCTATAACTACACCCCCGAGGATGCAGGCGCCACTTCCAATATATACGTTGTCTTTTATTTCTGGAAATTTGCCATTTTTACCTGCTATTGTTACTCCATGAACAATAGTTACGTTATTACCAATTTTTACTGAAGACCCAAAGGAGGTGCAAAAAACATGGTATATGGAAAATCCAAGACCTATATCTGCCCTGTAGTTAATATCAGAAACATAGACTCTTTTGTAATAAGAATATATAATTTTTGGTATGTATCGAATCAAAGGAAATGAATCGAAATGCTTTGCCGCCCTCATCCAAAAAACAAACTTGAACCCTTTTCTGAATAAGATATCTTTAAGGAATAGTAATAAGCTTACCTTTCCATTTTGTCGATAAAGGTCAGATTTTACCAAGTATAGGAAACTATATTTTTTCATCTAAAGTTCTTGTAATTGCAGTGAAATATTGAGACGCAATGTTTTCTTCAGAAAAATCAGTGGATCTAGATATCAATTCAGACTGATTAACTAAAGGACTTTCTGCTTCTTCGAGGATAGCCTTTGCCAACGAGTAACTATCTGAAACCGGCGCTAGACGTCCATATCGGCCACCATCAAGAATTTCAGATGGTCCGTAATTACAGTTGGTCGCTACGACAGGTAGTCCGAAAGACATCGCTTCAACAATAACATTTCCAAATCCTTCCCAAGCAGAGCTGAGAATGAATATATCTGCCGATTTATAGTATTTAGCTACGTTATCGGTGTAACCTACGAAGTGGACATAGTCATCTATACCTAAACCATTGATTAACGATTTCAGCTTTTCATATTCCTTTTCGCAGAATATACCTCCAACAATGGTTAAGCTTACTTCTCTTTCCTTTAAAATTAGTGGAATAGCCTTAATCAATGTTGAGTAGTCTTTTGGCCTACTTATTCTACCAACGGAAAGTAATTGTAGAATATGACGTTCCATTTTCCTCTCTGCTATATGTTCATAAGGTTTATATCGCACCGGGTTATAGATTGTTTCAATAGGTGTATTCGAACCTAACAAGGATTGAACTTGATTTTTTAAACCGTTTGATACACATACTACTCTTGAAGCTAACCGATAGATATAAGAGACATAAAGCCTCAATAGAAATCTTTTAACGATTGATTTGTTCCGCCAATGTTCCCTTAAAGATGCATGTTCACTAACAATAACCTTACAGTGTGACTTTGACAGGGCCTTCGAAATTAGACATGCGGCATTGGTGTCAGTATAAGCTGAGATCATGATTTCAGGTTTTTCAAGATTAAGGAGATTTATCAATGGAAAGATAGAGGACATTGTTCGACTAGCTTCCAAACTGATAACACGAAAACCAAGTTCTTCAGCTGTTTTTACATTTTCTCCATTTCTACTATCGACGATAAAGGAGATTTCTACATCTTCAATTTTTCCCAGTTCTTTTGCTATAGATAAGAAAACTTGCTCTGCTCCACCAAATCCCAACTTAGAGATCCTAAAAAACACTTTCACTTCTTTAAAATCCTCTTCAGTAAACGATGTGAATTTGGGAATCCTAAAATCAACTTTTTCCTCGAATTCAAATTTCCATCAAAGGCATACTTTAGAAATAGTTTGAGAAATTCAATTCTCACTAGAAGCGGTAATTTTGCTCCGTTGTAGCACTTGTATAGTAAATAAGATAGATTTATTTTAATGTAGTCTATATGTATAGCGTCTATTTTTGGTAATGAATAGTAAAACGTCAGTAGGTTTGAGTGATAATCGGGTTTTATGTTCCGTGTTGCTCCTGCATCATTTATTCGATATCCATATAGAGTGCGGTCAATATGATATACATACTTAACATTCTCATATATTTTTGTAAGTACCATCATGTCTTCACAGAAACGAACGCCGACGGGGAATGAATAATTATCAAATAAAGTCTTCCGGAATGCGCGGATACACGGATACCAGATGGATTTTTCATATACTACGTTTTTAATTGATTTAAACTCAATCAATCCAAAATTCTCGTGGACAAATTGTTCATCACATGAGTTAATCTTGTCTGAGTCTATAAATGTTTTAAAGCCAAACTCAATTACGTCCATATCGTAGGACTCAATTACATCAATTATAGAGTTTGTGTAATTGTCTAGAAGAATGTCATCAGCATCTAGGAATGTTACATACTTTCCTCTTGCCATACCTATTGCTTTATTTCTTGCTGCGCTTACGCCAGCATTTGATTGATGACATAATACCAGAACGCCTTTCGCTATATGTTCCTTGAAGTTTTCGCTAACTACTTTATATGTATCGTCAGTTGAACCATCATCTATAACAATCAGTTCTATCTGGTCATGATACTGAGTAAAGAAAGATTTAAGTGCTTCCACTATAAAAACGTCACCATTATATACAGGCATAACTATCGATAGATACACTACTTTGCCTCCAGAGTATTCATGATATTTTTCATTGCTTTAGGTGGGTTAAAAATCGTAGTGGCATAAGATAAAATGGCTTGTTTGAATATGTGGCGCGTTTGCTTGAATAGTGAGTAGAATATTAGATCGGCAAGAATGTATGAACATAGAGAAACAACTGCCGCTCCAATGATTCCGTATTTTTCAATAAATATAAAGTTCATAGATAAACTAAATATAGCAATTGTTAAAGATTTTATGAATTCATATTTCGCAAGATTTTGTAGCACAAGAAGTCTAGAAAATAAAGCTGCAGGAAAAATGAACACTAAATTCCAGCAAATAATCTTGAGAATGTTCTCTGCGCCAATGAACTTCTCTCCATAAAGGGTGCTTATGATTTGCTCTGAGAGCAAGTATACAGTCAAAGCTATCCCAAACCCTAGTATGAAAAGAATTTTTATTAGGCCATCTAAAAATAACTCATAGTCTTTGCTTTTTCCGAAATATTTATCAGATAGCGCTAAGTAAAAAGTCATTGTAACGATATGACCAATAAATACTAGCTGAGACACAAGTCTAGTTGCTGAGCTGTATATTCCTGTATTTTTCTCATCTAGAATTGACGAAATAAGTAGTATGTCGCCTTGCATAAATATCGGAAACAACATCGAGGAGCCTATGAGTGGAAGTGCTTCTTTGAGTAGTGACTTTGATCTTCTGTGATCATATTTAAGGCTTTTGATATCTATATTTCTACAACAAAAAAACTGTAATAGGAGTACCAAAAATTGAGCGAAAGCTTGTATTGGGATAAAGATTATCACTAGGTGGTAATCAAAATTTAGAACTAAAGCTGCTGTAAGATAGCTTAGTGAAATTACTCTTGAAATTATGGCGGATATGGCAATTTTTTTTGGTGCGTTTATTGCTTGGAAAAATAACTTTAGTACAGTTCCCCTAGAAAAGTAAGTTGCTAGTAACACGGATATTGTTATATAGATTAAGCTTATTTCAATAGGCTCTTTGCCAATGAACGAAATAGAAAAAATTACAAAAATCACATGAGCAATCCAACCGATGATTTGGATTATCATTGATGTGAAAATTAAATCATAGTCATCATTTTTTTTTGCTAGTTCTCTAACAATTATATGATCTAAGCCGAGAGTAACTAAGAACATTGTTGTGGCTGACAAAGCTTGTATAAAGCTAAGTTTTCCTAAGTTTTCGGGACCAAATACTCGAGCTACGACGATTACACTTATTAAACCGAATGCAATCATTGTTGAGTTTTCTACTGCATACCATGCTGCTTTTTTTATGTTTGACATTTTTGACATTAGTAGTTCTCTATTTCTTCAATTGCTAAAAAAGATGTCAAAATCGTCAGAACCCAAAGTATGTTGGTTGAAAGTAAAAATGAGGTTTCGGTTATGTTATGACATGCAATGAAAAACAAAAAACTAAACAACACAGCAAAATAAGTTGAGTTTTTTATAATGATTAAATTTATCATCGTATTTATGATGAAGAAAGAGAATATGCATAGACCAATTATTCCTAAAGAAACCGTTATGTCTATATATCCACTGTCCGAAGCAGCGAGTGCTTCAATCCATAGTGGATTGGTTCTATATAATTCTGTAAAATATATTTCCGAATAATCACTCTTTCCCCAAACGGAGTTGAATCCAAACCCATTAACTATGTTGTCTTCTGAATGGATTAGCATTGTTAACCACAACTTTCCTCTTCCGGTTAATAACTCTTCATTTAAGTTGTAGTAGAGATAATCCAAAATTTCATATCTATTGATTATTAAAAAAGCCATAGCTACCATCGTTAATATTAGAGTGAATATTTTTAGTGATGGAATGGATGCATTATTGATGTCTATTTTTGTGTTTTTTATCGCAAAAGATACTGCAACAGACAAAGCAACTAGAAACATTGATGTTTTTGAAATGGATAGAATGAGGAGTGTTGCAGCAATAACTATGAAAAATAAGGTCATGGCTGACTTTTTGTCCATGTAGTCAAAAACAAAAACTATTACACTCAATGCCATTATTAAACCTAGTTGATTTTTATGTGGATGTATCCCATGCAAACCTGCGGCTGTATATGATGCGCTGTTTAATAATGGGATTGATATTATGTTGACTAATACAACAACACATAGACTGACTTTTAATATTGCTATGACTTCTTTTGTTCTATAACTACAAGAGATCATTGCAATTGTTAATATTAGCATTAGTTGAACTAGAGCTTCCTCTAGGCTTTTATACATCCAGGCAGACCAACTGATGCTAACAAAGCAGTATCCTATTACAACTAATATAGGCGCATTCTTTACAAGCCTTGATACGACCAATGGGATTTTTTTGATATTATAGGCACATAGTATTACGAACAGAGCGAATAGTGTTTTTCTATCAAAAAGATTATGTCCTAGAAGTAGCAATGTAAATGATACAAAAAGACTGGCATTCATAAATTGTCTTTTATTTACATAGATATTAGGCATTCTTTTTAACCAAAGTTAGGCGAGAGAAGTAGGATAGTTATAATTACATACTACGAAGATGGCTTTTTCGATATAACCTCCATGGTTTCAGTGGCAGATGATAGAGGTGTATGCATGGAACTAGGATCTGTTACTTAATTCCCAAGCGCACTATGTATATCCTAAACTGTTGACATACACCTCTGGTCTTCCTAGAAAATTCCTCTCGTATCAATAACGACTTTAGTCGCCAATTGTTTGCTATCCGTCTCTTTAAACTGCTTATGATCTACTAGAACAACAATAATATTGGCGCGCTCGATTGCCCCTTCTAGCGTCATCTGTTCGACCCCAGCATGCACAAGTCGCTCCGGTATTGACTCGACATTTGGTTCAACGGCAAAAATCTGCCCAATGTTTTTGCTCGCCAATTCTTCAACGATTTGCAGAGCCGGACTTTCCCGTAGATCGTCAATATCCGCTTTGAACGCTAGGCCCAAACATGCAATGACTGGGCGTTTAAATTCATCTGCCGCTTTGGCCACTTGCTCGATAACGTAGTGAGGTTTTGAATCGTTGGTTAAGCGAGCTTGTCGAATGATTTTTGCTTCTTCTGGGCAACTATCGACAATGAACCATGGATCCACTGCAATGCAGTGACCGCCGACGCCTGGCCCAGGGTTAAGTATATTGACGCGAGGGTGACGGTTGGCTAATCGAATCAGTTCCCAAACATTGATTTTCAATTTGTCACTGATCATAGAAAGCTCATTGGCAAACGCAATATTCACATCTCGGAAAGAGTTCTCAGTCAGCTTTGCCATTTCTGCTGTTCGTGCGTTGGTGATAATGCATTCTCCACGCACAAACGTTTTGTATAGTTCTACGGCTTTTTCGCTACACGCTTTTGATAAGCCACCGATGACTCTGTCGTTCGCAACTAGTTCCTGAAGTACGTAACCTGGTAATACGCGCTCCGGGCAGTGCGCAACCTTGATGTCTGCTGCATCACCTGAGTCTTGAGGGAAGGTTAGATCAGGTCTTGCAGCTTTTAGCCATGCTGCTAATTTTTCTGTCGCGCCAACTGGTGACGTTGATTCGAGGATCACCAGATTTCCCTTCTCTAAAACAGGCGCAATGGCGTTAGCGGCCGCTTCAATATAAGAAAGGTCGGGCGAGTGACCCTCTTTGAAGGGGGTAGGGACAGCAATCATAAAAGCTTCAGCTGGTTCAGGCTGCGTGGTTGCGCGAAGGTTTCCTGTGCTGACTACACCGCGGACAACAATATCCAAGTCTGGCTCTACAATATGAATATTACCTTGATTGATGGTATCAACGGCCTTTGGATTCACATCGACACCTACTACCTCGATGCCGCGGGATGCTACTACCGCGGCAGTCGGTAAACCAATGTAGCCCAAGCCAATGACGGAAACCTTTTTAAAGGACATAACAGCTCCTCAAGGCATACCTTTGATGAGTATGCGCTTTGAAATTTAATAATAAATAAAAAATGAATTAGATTTAGTTTTCGTGGATAACGACGAAAAATCGTTTAGAGGAAAATTAAAATTGACGACTTCAAGAGAATGTTTTCATTATTTTCTCGATAATTCTCTGACAAGACTTACCGTCTCCATACGGGTTATGTGCTCGGCTCATTCTTTTGTAGGCGGTTTCGTTGTTAAGCAAGTTTTCTATCGCTTCTATAATTCTGTTCTTATCTGTTCCTACGAGCTCGACCGTGCGAGCTTCTACCGCCTCGGGGCGTTCTGTGGTATCTCTCATGACCAATACCGGTTTGCCTAACGAAGGCGCTTCCTCTTGGATACCACCGGAATCGGTAAGAATGATGTGGGCTTTGTTCATCAGATACACAAAAGGCAGGTATTCTTGAGGTTCAATCAGGTGAATGTTGCTCACACCTTTTAGTATTCGGTTGACTGGCTCTCTCACATTAGGGTTCAGGTGAACAGGATAAATAATTTGGCTATCTGGGTGGCGAATCGCAATCTCTACGAGCGCTTCACAAATTCGTTCAAATCCCCCGCCAAAACTTTCCCTGCGATGCCCAGTCACAAGAATAAGCTTTTTGTTGTCGTCTATTTGTGGAAAGACAGCCTTTAAGGTGTCATTGAGGTCTTGGTCATTCTCTAGCTTTTCTTTAACAAGAAACAGCGCATCAATAACGGTATTTCCTGTGACGGAGATACTCTTTGCGTCGACACCTTCGGCGAGTAAGTTATTTTCTGACGTTTTCGTCGGTGCGAAGTGAAGCGTTGATATTGCCCCGGTCAGTTTACGGTTCCCTTCCTCTGGCCAAGGTGAGTAAATGTTACCTGTACGAAGTCCCGCTTCGACATGTCCCACGGCAATTTGTTGGAAATAGGCAGCCAGGCTGGCAGAAAGTGTTGTCGCTGTGTCTCCATGAACAAGAACTATATCGGGTCTGAAATCCTCAAGTACGGGTTTTAGGCCGGAAAGAATATTGCTTGTCACCTCATAAAGCGATTGTCCTGGTTTCATCACATTCAAGTCAAAATCCGGCTCAATATCAAATAAATCTAGAACCTGATCAAGCATTTCGCGATGTTGCGCGGTGACACATACCTTAGCCTCAATGCCCTCAGCGTGACTTAACTTGTGAACCAAAGGCGCCATTTTGATTGCCTCTGGGCGGGTGCCGAAGACAGTAAGAACTTTAATTGCGGTTGTCATATGCTTTCCTTAGCTTTCCATGTTTCCGTAGGCATAGCGAGAATACTCAGAGTAGGTATGTGTGCCTTTCTTTGGCTGAGGAACCTGATTTATCACTACGCCATCAATAGATATTTGATGTTTCGTAAATAAGGACATGGTGTGCTTATACACAGACTTGCTTGTGCTATTGGCTTTCAGAATGAGCACAATACCCTTGGTAAACTTTCCGACGATAAATGCATCTTTCACTGGCAAAATAGGTGGCGTGTCAAAGATGATGCGATCGTACTTTTTGGCCAGCTCTTCAATGAGCTTATAGAAAGAGCTGCTGCTCAGAAGTTCTTGCGGATTGGAAACAATTAACCCAGCTGACAGAACGTCCAGATTGGTTCCCTCAACGGTCGTAATGCAATCATTGGGTGATGCATTCATCACTAAAATGTTGGTCAGTCCCGGGTGGCTATTCGGGAGTCCAAAACGCATCCCCACTGAAGGTTTTCGCAAATCACAATCAATCAGCAGAACCTTTTCGATACTTGCAAAAGACTGGGCGAGATTTACTGCTGTTGTCGTTTTACCTTCACCTGGGACAGAAGAAGACAGCGCCAGAAATTTCCTTTCAGTTTTAGGCATACTCAGGTAGAGCGACGTTCGGATGGAGTCAATGGACTCTTGAAACGCAGCAAATTTACTATTGCTAAAAACGGAAGCATCGATGTGATGACGTTTATATTCCTTGGCATTTACCAATGGGATTGTGCCGGTTGGCAATAAGCCGAGTTTGTTCTCAAAGTCTCTTGCTGAAGAAATTGTGTTGTTGAATGCATCCAGGCAAATCACAAGCACACACGCAAAACCCATGCTTGCGACTAAAGCGATGACCACGAAGAGCTTTCGATTTGGCTTAAAAGGTTTTTGTGGGACAAGTGCATGGTCGCTGAAGCGAGCATTGGCTGCGCTGAAATCACTGGTTGCAGAGGTCTCTTTCTGCCGAGTTAAGAACAAGTCATACAGCTTGGCGTTGCTTTCGACCTCTCTCTTTAGCGCGTCGTATTCACTCTTAACAACACTTAGCGATTGAAACTCTTCTTTCTTACTCAATAGTTCTTGTTTTAGGAGCTGCTCTTGTTCTTTGGCACTAGCAAGCTCTTTTTCGACGCCATTAATCAGCTTATAGATTAGGTTTTCCGCTCTTTGTTGCACCGACTTCAACCTGGCATTGGCTTGAATCATTTTGTCGTGCTTAGGGCCATAGCGCTTCGATAGCTGACTGACTTCTTTTTCTGCTTCTGACTCTGCTTGACGGATGTCACGCACTTGTGGATGGTTCGAAATCAGGGCGTTAGCGCTAAGGGTCGCGATGTCCGCGTTAGGGTTACTTTTCAGCGCGTTATACAGTGCTTGGGTTTTCGTTCTTCGATCTGTCGCCTCTGCAATTCTATCGGTCAGGTTTTGAAGTTCATTGCTGGTTAAAGCGGCAATACCACTATCGTCGATAAGCTCTTGACGTTGTAGAAACTGAACCAGGGCTTGCTCTGAGGAATTTAGGTTTTGTTTGAGCTCTGTGAGTCGCTCGTTTAGCCAGCCATTTGCTTTATCAGTGGCGATAAGCTTAGATTCCAGATTATTTTCAATAAATGCATAGCCCACAGCATTCGCGATCTCAGCGGCAAGCTTTGGATCTTGTGAATCAAAGGAAATATGAACTAGCTGCGTTTTACGAATGGGTGATATTGTGAGTTTGGATTTAAATGCTTTCAATACTTGTAGATTTATCGCTTCTTGTTCTAACGCTGGGTCATTCGCAATATTTGTTTTTGATGAAAAGAAAGAGTCAATAACGGGATGCGAGCGCAACCAGTCTTTAATTTGTTCTTCGTAGCCAGGCTCATTGTTTGCAGCGATTGAAGGGTTAAACTCCTCAATCTGACTCAGTTGCAACTTGTCGATGACGCGCTGTGCGACTTGATTGGACTTTAGTATCTCGAATTGTGTGAGATAGTATTCGTTCGCACGGCTATCTATTCCTACTACTTCTTCAATGGAAATCGCTTTGGCTTGTTGCGATTCAATAAGGAGGGTTGCTGTCGCACGGTATGTAGGCGTGATAGATAACGCAACCAGGGCAGCAATTGCTGTACAGAGTAGAGTAAAGAAGGAGATAGAAAGCCAGCGTTTCTTGATTAAATGAATATAATATCCAATATCAATCAGTTGCTCTTGGGTTGCTGATGTTTCATTTGCATGGGCTGACATTATTTAATCCATCTTAAATGCAGTTTTTATTCTCACCGTCGTGAGGCATTAATGTCGACTAAGATCCGACAAAGAAGGGAATAGCAAATTTAGACATTCAGTAATATGAGCCAAAGCTTGCATATTTCCTGAAGTGAATTTATTCGAGAAGAGTTACTTGCAATTAGAAGAAGCTTTGCTCGATAACAATGATGTCTCCTGGTGAAACCATATGAGAAAGACCCACACGGTTTTTAGGCTCATTTTTATCTTCACGAGTAATGTAGATGCTCTTTCTCGCCGCTCGCTCTGTGAAGCCTCCTGCAAGAGCAATCGCTTTGTCCACAGTGAGTCCGGGTTGATACTCGTAGCCACCTGGTTTTTTGATTTCACCGTTTACAAAGATGCTTCTGAACCCAACGATACCCACGCGAACTTTCGGAGAGACTAAGTAATCTCCTTTGAGACCTCTAATGATTTCCGCCTTGAGTTGTTCAGTAGTTTTCCCAATTGCCATTAATTGACCGAGATAGGGATAATCGAACTCACCACTGCTATCTATATACAGCTCTTCAATGGTGAGCTCTTCTTCGCCGTACACCACGATTTCAATTTTGTCGCCTGCGCCAATGGTATAGTCGTTCCCACTTGCGAATGTATTCGATGGAGATGCAATGATGAGCAATATTGATATAAATAGGTGATAGAACCGCGTCATGTGACCAAAATTCCTTAAAGAATCAGAAAACCAGGTTTGTGCCGAGATACCAAACATTTTGGCTATATCTATTTGTGTCGATCGAAGAGTCGTTGTCTTCATATCGCCAGCCGACAATAACTTCAGTGTCTTCTCTGAATTGGTATCCGAGGTAGAATGAAGCGCTTAGCTGGTCGTCTTCCCTTGTGCTTTGTGAGTAGTCATCGTTAATGGTGTTGAAAGCGATGTCACTATATAGGCGCGAAAGCCAAAAGTGCTTCCAACTGGCGGCGAAGCTGGTTTGATTAATGAAGTTATTACCTTGCTCAGGGTCGATAGCGCTTTGTGCAGCAGAGACGGTAAGCGTAGAATAGGTCAGCGGTTCCCAAACAACATCTAGGTCCCAGCTGAAGCCATTGAAGTCTTCCCTGATGGCATCGTCATAGTTCTTATCTTGCACACCCAATCTGAGCTTGCCGGTTGTTTTACCCGTAATGTCCCATTTGGTGCCAACTAGAAAGTAAGCATCTAAATTGTTTTGCGAATTACCGCTGATTGGGTCGCCCAACTTGTATTGGCGATCTGCTACATCAATCTCGAACAGCAGCTCTGTAGCGGGAAATATCTGATAGTAAAAAGCGAGTGCACCTGCGACTTCGTCATAGTCTTTAAACTTGGTGCTAAGCGCAACAAACCCAGGGGCAGTAAGGTCGCGGTAATTATCATATTTTTTGTTTTCGTATCTTAGATTGGACTCAATTCGCCCTGTTGCATCTTCTGCGCCATAAACATGGGTGATATTTGCGTTGTGCAGAGAGTATTTCACTGGCTCAGTTGCGATGGTTGTTAGCTGGTCACCTGCCAAAATGCCAGTACCGCGAGCTTCGTGAGATTTTAGATAGGTATAATTGAAACCTATGCCACTTCTCTGGCTGAGCTGTACAAAGTTATTTGTCGTGAGTGCGTGGTCAAGAAAGTCGTCTACTTCGCTGTCAAAATAGGTTCCTGATGCTAACTGGTACGCAATCTGGTATTGATTTCCGTTGCGGTCAGACTCAAACATCACGCCAGGTTTTGCAATTAACGCTCTGGATGATTCTGGATTCTCAGAAGAAGAGTATCGACCGACGTTATCGTTGTATTCGTAATAGGCTTCAAAAAGCGGCGTGATTTTGATGCCAGACTCGGTGGTGTATCCATTGTCTTCGTTTGCCACTACCCAACTGCTGGTGCTTAACAAAGCCAAAATAATGATTGTTTTCTTCGGGCTGTTCATTTTCATTCCTTTAGTAGGCAGTCTTTCCGGTAAAGCCTTTGAATACGGTTTTAAATATGATTTTTAAATCAAGCCATGTTGACCATGACTGAATGTATTTGATGTCAAACTCAACGCGTTTCTGCATTTTTTCGAGAGTATCTGTTTCACCACGGTAGCCGTTAACCTGCGCTAAACCTGTTATGCCTGGCTTCACCTTATGTCGCAGCATGTAGCGATCAACCATGGTTCTATATTCTTCATTGTGTGCAACGGCATGTGGGCGAGGGCCAACGATTGACATGCGACCTTGCAGAACATTGAAAAACTGAGGAAGCTCATCTAGTGACGTTTTTCGGATAAATGCACCGAAAGTAGTGATCCGCGGGTCGTTTTTAGTGGCTTGTTTGACAACAGAACCGTTGTCCATTGTGCTCATTGAGCGGAACTTCCACACTTTGATTCGACGTCCATCGAGCCCGTATCTGTATTGTTTGAAAATAATGGGCCCAGGTGATGAAAGCTTTACGCCGATTGCAACACCGATAAGTACCGGGCTGATCAACAGGATAATTAGTGAAGCAAGTAGGATGTCCTGTGCGCGTTTGAACCAACCATTCGTACCGTAGAATGGTGTGTCATGAATACTGATGGTTGGAATATTTCCAATCGCACTTAATCGCGATTGAATTAGGTTGTAGACAAAAAAATCCGGTATGAGATAGGTATTCGCTGTCGTATCTGAAAAGTCCCTGAGGTATGCGCTGATTCGCTCGTTGGCTTTCAAAGGCATTGAGATGTATACATGTTGAACCTTGCCACTTTTAACAAGCTCTAAAGCGGAGGCAACTTTACCCTTGAATGGCGCGGGTAGATTTTCAATGTCTAAACGGCTTGTTTCACGATCATCGTAAAAGCCACCTACGTGAATACCTAGCTCAGGATGATTCTTTAGCTGATTGGCTAGTCGGAGGCCGTTTTCAGTGACGCCTACGATGATGGCTTCTTTTTTGTTGAAACCGTAATCGCGAAGTTTCTTTAAGGCCTGTTTTGCAGCGTACCGCCAGGTTATTAGTATTAATGGTGTAGAGACTAGCCAAATACCTGTTACAACCCTCGAGTAATCTGTGCTCGTTTTGGTAAAGAAAGCCAGAAAAACTAGCGAAATAAAAGTAACGAACCACGCCTTACTGATACTCAATGCTTCTTCTCTGAAAAGGTGAACACGCCAAGAACGATATAGTTCATTTTTCTCTGCGATTAGCATATAGACCAGAATTGAATAGCTGCCCAATAGGAAGTCTTTTTGGACAAACTGGCTAGTGTAGGAAATTGATACTATGTGAAGTGTCAATAGAATAATAATGCAGTCAATCGTCCTGTACAGGACATGTAGCGCGCCATAGTTACTATGTAATTTTAGAGTTGTGTCCATTTTCTCTGACCTTAGATAACTAATCGATGACCCATCGTTGGCTCGTGATTTTAGACGCTACCGCCCTTGAGTGTCGTTCCCAAAATACGAAGTAAAAGTGAGGTTTTTATTGATTATTTTGATAATAAGATGGTGTTCGTAGGCTATTTTTAATGCCTGAATACAGAACGGCAGGATATTAACATTAGGGGTTTGTGTGTTTGTATATTTATTAAGTGTCAGGATCGACAATAAATAAAACATGCGTGAGGGCACGCATTAGTATGTAAATGACTAAAGCGTTAATAATATTCATGCGATGCAAATAACATAAAAAAAAGATATAGTGACAAGGAAGTCACTAGTGGTGGCTAGGCATGACACTACATTTTCATTATTATAACTGTAATCAAACACTAGCTGATATTGAAACAATCGTTTAAAAGTATTAGCTAGAGATTGCTACAATCTAAAAGGGTATTTTTGTGAGTGGTGATGATTAAATAACCTATATTGCGTGCTGATTATTTATCGAGCGGGCAAGCTTCTTTGCAATGTATACCTAAACGACCTGAAGATGCTCGCATTCAGAGGTCATCATGCGTTCAATTTGAGGCAAACTATACGAGGAATAGTCGTTCTATTTCCGTGGAATTTAACGAAGAAGTGGGCGCATTGATAGCCACCCTTCGGGCGAGTTGACTGACGCCGTGCTCTTTGTTGTTCCTTTTTGATGGAGGTGACTACATCTACAAAGGAACGCCGCGATCATAACGTCAGTCAATCTCGCTTAATCCTGCATCTTCAGGTTGTTTAGGTATATTTTCAAAAAAAATGGCTTTCCCTCGGGAAAGCCATTTTTGTGTTTTGTTGAATATTTACGCTTTTGCGTAAGCTTCGTTGTGGACCGCAGCCACAGCGCGGCCGGATGGGTCGGCGGCGTTTTTAAAGCTCTCGTCCCATTCGATGGCTTTGGCGCTTGAACACGCGATTGAAGGGCCGCCTGGTACACATTCTGCTGCAGATGGCAATGGGAACAGCTCTTCAAAGATCTCGCGGTAAACGTACGCCTCTTTTGTTTGTGGCGTGTTGTATGGGAAGCGGAACTTCGCCGATTCCATCTGCTGATCCGTCACTTTTTCTTCTGCGACCGCTTTAAGGGTGTCAATCCAACCGTAGCCTACGCCGTCAGAGAACTGCTCCTTCTGGCGCCACGCGATAGAGTCTGGCAGGTAGTGCTCAAAACATTCGCGCAGGATGTGTTTCTCCATTTTGCCGTTGCCACACATCTTGTCTTTCGGGTTCAGGCGCATGGCTACATCGATAAATTCTTTATCGAGGAAAGGAACACGGCCTTCTACACCCCATGCAGCCAGCGACTTGTTCGCGCGGGCACAGTCAAACATGTTCAGGGCCAGCAGTTTACGCACGGTTTCTTCGTGGAATTCTTTTGCGTTTGGTGCCTTGTGGAAGTAAAGGTAGCCGCCAAAGATTTCGTCTGCACCTTCGCCAGACAGAACCATCTTGATGCCCATCGCTTTGATCTTACGGCCCATCAGGTACATAGGGGTAGAAGCGCGGATGGTTGTCACGTCATAAGTCTCGATGTGGTAGATAACATCGCGAATCGCATCCAGACCTTCTTGAATGGTGTAGGTCATTTCGTGGTGAACCGTACCAATCTTATCGGCCACTTCACGTGCCGCTTTCAGATCCGGTGCGCCCTCAAGACCAATGGCAAAGGAGTGAAGCTGTGGCCACCACGCAGCAGATTTGTCGTCATCTTCTACTCGCAGCGCAGCAAAGCGTTTGGCTACTGCAGACGTGATTGAAGAATCCAGCCCGCCGGAAAGCAGGACACCATAAGGGACGTCAGTCATCAGTTGGCGTTTGACGGCAGCTTCAAGCGCAGCGGTTAACTCTTCCTTGCTTGATGCATTGTTTTCAACAGCAGCATATTCGTTCCAGTCACGCACGTAGTAACGCTGTGGTTCATCGTCCTGGGAGCGGTAGTAGCAGCCCGGAGGGAACTCACTGATAGTCTTGCACACGGGCACCAGCGCTTTCATTTCTGATGCAACATAGTAGTTTCCGTGCTCGTCGTGGCCTTGATACAGGGGAATAATACCGATGTGGTCGCGGCCAATCAGGTATTCATCTTTTTCTTCATCGTAAAGGGCGAAAGCGAATATGCCGTTTAGTTCTTCCAAAAGGTCTGCGCCCATCTCCTGATACAAAGCCAGAATGACTTCACAATCTGAATCGGTTTGGAATTCGTACTTGCCTTCGTAGCGTGCGCGGATTTCTTTGTGGTTGTAAATCTCGCCGTTTACCGCCAGCACCAGCTTACCATCTGGGCTGTACAGGGGCTGTGCGCCACTGTTGAGACCAACAATCGCCAGACGTTCATGCGCCAAAATAGCGCGTTCGGATGAATAAATACCGGACCAGTCTGGGCCGCGGTGACGCAATTTTTTTGACATTTCTAGTGCGCTGGCACGCAGTGCACCCGCATCAGATTTAATATCCAAAATGCCGAAAACAGAACACATAAATCCCTCTCTTTACTTCCTGCTGTTGCCCCAAAAGAGGGCTTTTTAATCGCTGTTGTGTTCAATTTGCCAACTTGAGTAAAAAATGCAACCTGATGCGAGAAAAAAAATAACAAAGCCGCCTGGTGTGTAAATATTATTTAATATAATCGGCTATTTTCTGAATAAAAGTTGGTTTATGGTCAAATATGCGCCGCAATTGAATGTTAGCGGCGCATTTTTTGGCAGGAGAGGGGGGGCTAGCGGAGTTGCTCTTTTACGTGGCGTGCGAAACCAGCACCTGCCTCAGAGTAGATATTGTAGGCTTCATCAACACCCAGCGATTTTAACTGCTCCAGTTCATCCGGGTATTTGGCTATGGCGGCAACTTTTCCTTTAAAGTTCAGCTGGTTAATTTGATGCATGGCTATTGTGTTTGCCTGGCTGTTAGGCATGGCTAGCAAGATCAACTCCAGTTGCTTTGACGACGTGACCCGGGACCAGAAGTCCGGATCCGTTGCATCACCCTGAATGACCCTGCGTCCTTCGCTGCGGTGAAGTTCAACAGAATCGTCACGAGCCTCGATGCCCAACACGCAGGAAGGATAATCCGCTTCGAGCTCGTCGTAAGCTCCGCTGCCAATGCGTCCCATCCCCAGAATAACCACTTTCGCACTTCCCAGGCTGATAAGTTGATCGTTATGGTGGATACGGTCTGGATTCGGATCATGGAGATAAGGTGATGCGAAGGCATAAATTTTATGGCTGAAAGTGTTCAGTGGTGCAGCCAGAACAAATGAGAGTGAAACGGCAATGGCGATAGCCACCAATACACTGCCCGGCATGATCCCCATTTGGTAGGCAATTCCGCCAACGATTAGGCCAAACTCACTGTAGTTGAACAGCGACAGGGTCGCGAACAGCGAAGTACGGACGCGGAATTTGAAGCCGCTGAAAATAAGGTAATAGAGCAATCCTTTAAGGGGAAGCAAGAGCAGAAGCATAAGGGCGATCAACAAACCCTGCATTGTCGGTTGTTCCGACAAACCAATGTTGAGGAAGAAACAGACGAGGAAAAGCTCTTTGAGGTTGAACAATGATTTTGCCATTTCGGAGGCGCGGGGATGGGCAGACATCAGCATGCCGAGGATCAACGCGCCCAGATCTGGTTTCATGCCTACTGCATCAAATAAGCCTGCACCGGCAACCAAAGCCAAAAACATGGCATATAGCACCAGTACTTCGCCGTGACCTGCACGATCAAGCAATTTAAACAGCAGAGGACGCGCCAATGGCAGGGCGAAAAGCAGCAATGCCTCGATGCCGGGCACTTTACCTGAAGCAATAGTAAGGAAAATAACCGCAAAAATATCCTGCATAATGAGAACGCCGATAGCCAGCGTGCCATAGGTGGCATTCATTTCGCCCTTTTCTTGCAGTGCTTTAATCGCAAAAACGGTGCTGGAGAAAGAAAGGGCAAAGGCAATCAATGCAAGATCGTTGATATTGAGCTGGGAAAAGGCCGACAGTCCAATCGCTTTAAAAGCGAGCAGGCAAAGTGTAAACAGGGCGGTCGTCATGGCATTGTGCAATGTCGCGCCAAACCAGATCTCTTTATTCAGCAGTGACTTTACGTCCAGCTTAAGGCCAATCGTGAACAGCAACAGTGTCACACCCAGATCGGCCAGAGACTGGATCAGTGGTGTACTGGTATAGCCTGCCGCATGGAGCGCAAAGCCGGCGATAAGAAAACCGACAAGGGGAGGCATTTGACAGCGAAGCATCAGAAAGCCGCTGAAAAATGCGACAGCAATAATGACTAAATCCATAAAACAGTGTTCGTCCTAGAAACTGGCGGGAGCGCAAAAAGGCGTAGCGAAGCCCGATAATGTATCGAGTATGAGCAGTAATAATAAAACAAAGGCAATGTCTGTCTCCAGCATTGCCTTTGTAACATTTTGAAAAAGTGTCGGTTAAATCCGCGCCAGAGGCGAGATTAGTCTTCCAGCAGGCGCTGTAACAACGCGCCGTTAAGCATGGCGCGTTTCACCAATGCAAATGCGCCAAGTGTCGGCGTTGTAGAAAGTCCTGCTGCGACAATAGGAAGATTTTGGTGGAACGTGCGCAAAGACTGGTTTTCTACACAGCGTTGAATGGCTGGGAATACCACGCTTTTCGCTTCAGTGATCTCACCGGAGATAACAACCTGCTGAGGGTTAAACAGGTTAATGGTCATCGCGATGGCTTTACCCAAGTGGTTGCCTACCTTCACCAAAACCTGACGCGCCAGTTCATCACCGGCAACGGCTGCTCGGCAGATATCAGAAACGTTGAGGTCTTTCTTGCCCTGCAGCATGCTTTCATGACCTTGAGCAAGCAGTTGTTGTGCGTGTTCAATGATCGCCGGATTCGAGGCAACCGTTTCAAGGCAGCCAAAATTGCCGCAAGAGCATTTTTTACCGAGAGGGTCGATTTGGATATGACCGATCTCACCGACGTTGCGGTTGTAGCCAAGAAATACCTGACCGTTGACGATAATACCGGCGCCTGCACCGTTATGGACACTGACAAGCAGGGTGTCGTGGTAATTTTTACTAACCCCGAAATAATGTTCCGCAAGTGCTTGGCCACGGGTGTCATTTCCGATAAAACACTGCACTCCAAATTCATCGCGAATTAAGTCACCCAGAGGTAATTTATCGACCGAAACATGCGGCATGTATTCGACAATACCGGTTTCAGCATCCACCAGACCTGACAGTGAGATAGCAACAGCAATCAGCTCTTTCAGGATATCCTGGTTCGCGTCCAGGAAGTTACGCAGGTGGAATACAAGCCCTTCAACCAGGGTTTCCTGATTCGGGTAATGGAATGATTCGGTGTGCTCTGCCAGCGGTTTGCCAGACAGATCAAAAAGGGTGAGTTCAATGCGATCCCTTCCGAGGCGCACAGCCAAAGAATGGAAGGGAGCACATTCGGTGGTCAACGAGATTGCCCGTCGACCGCCGGTAGACGCCTGTTGCGCGACTTCTTTGATTAAGCCACGCTCCAGTAACTGGCGGGTGATTTTGGTAACACTTGCTGGTGCAAGGCTACTTACATCAGCGATTTGGATTCGAGATATCGGACCTTGCTGGTCGATAAGTCTATAAACGGCGGCACCGTTTAGCTGTTTAACCAGATCTACGTTACCAATTTGTCCGCCTGTCATAAATGTCCTAGTTCAGTGTGTATTCGCCGTTAACAACAGTCGCTTTAACATTGAAATCACGGTCAAACACGGTCAGGTTGGCGACATATCCATTTTTGATAGCGCCAAGTTTGTTATCCATGCCGATAGCACGCGCAGGATACAAAGTTGCCATGCGAACCGCTTCATCCAAAGCGATGCCTACATGTTCGACAGAGTTCTGAACTGCTTCAATCATGGTCAATGCCGAACCGCCAAGTGTGCCATTTTCATCTACACACTTACCATCACGGTAATATACTTTCTTGCCCACAAAAATAAAGTGATCCATGTCTGCTCCTGCAGGCGCTGCCGCGTCTGTGACCAGAACCAGCTTTTCACCTTTCAGTTTGTGAGCAATACGGATATTTGCGTAATCAACGTGGAAACCGTCAGCGATCACACCTGTGTAAACTTCTGGCGTGTCGTAGATCGCGCCTACCATGCCTGGTTCACGACCTGCGATTGGTGTCATCGCGTTGAACAGGTGGGTAGCGAAGGTGATGCCAGCTTTGAAGCCTTCACGTGCTTCAACGTAGCTTGCATTGGTGTGGCCAGCTGAAACCACGATACCTGCGTCTGCCAGCTTGCGGATATGCTCAGCCGGGGTCAGTTCAGGTGCCAGGGTTACTTTGGTCACTACATCTGCGTTTGCTGCGATGAAGTCGATCATGGCATCGTCAGAGCGGCGGATGTAATCCACGCTGTGGATGCCTTTCTTCGCAACGTTAAGGTATGGACCTTCAAGGTGCAGACCCAGTGCCTGATGTGCGTACTGATCTTGGTAATCACGGATAGCACTGACAGATGCACGCATGTCTTCGTCGGAAGAGGTGATCAGCGTCGGCAGGAAGCTGGTACAGCCAGACTTCAGGTTTGCCAGATGCATAGTGCGGATTGTTTCCGCGGTCACTTCATCGTTGAACATCACGCCGCCACAACCGTTAAGTTGCAGGTCGATGAAGCCAGGAGTCAGGTAAGCGCCATCCAGTGAACGGGTTTCGATGCCTTCTGGCAGCTCGTTTACAGGGCAAACGTTCTGGATAAGGCCGCCATTGATGATGACAGCATGGTTATCCAGCACATCGCTACCGGTGAAGATGCGGCAGTTTGTCAGTGCGTACATGAATACTTCCTTACCTTACAGGTTCTTGATGTTTTGTGCTTCCAGCTCTTGGAAGTACTTAACCGTTTTCACTTTCAGCTCAGCGGTAGAAGGCTCATCACATACCATCAGTGCTTTCGGGTGCAGTTGCAGCGCAGACACAGTCCACATGTGGTTCACTGAACCTTCAACCGCTGCTTGCAGTGCTAGCGCTTTGTTGTGACCAGTGATGAGGATCATCACTTCTTCAGCGTCCAGCAGAGTGCCAACACCGATAGTCAGAGCGTGTTTTGGCACCTGATTGATATCGTTATCAAAGAAACGTGAGTTTGCAATACGCGTGTCTTCAGTCAACGTTTTGATGCGTGTGCGAGACGCCAGAGACGATGCTGGTTCGTTGAATGCGATGTGACCGTCGTTACCTACGCCACCCATGAACAGGTTAATTTTGCCGTAAGATTTGATCTTGTCTTCGTAACGCTTGCACTCAACCAGGTGATCTTCTGCGTTGCCGTTCAGCAGGTTGATGTTTTCTTCTTGAATATCAATGTGATTGAAGAAGTTGTTGTACATGAAGCTACGGTATGACTCTGGGTGGTCTGCTGGGATGCCGCAGTACTCATCCATGTTGAAAGTCACAACGTGTTTGAAGCTTACTTCGCCCTGCTTATGAAGGTTAATCAGTTGCTTATAAGTGTTCAGAGGGGTGCCACCAGTCGGCAGACCTAGAACAAACGGACGCTCTTCAGTTGGAGCGAATTTATTAATAGCATCAACAATATAACGCGCTGACCATAGGCCTACTTCATGTGCGGTTTGTAGCGGGATAAGTCTCACGGGACACCTCTCAGTTAATTCAAATTCTGACTATACATGATAGCGGATTTGTATCTTAGTTTTCATCATAAAATAAGTTTTATGAGCGTGCTAGCAAAAAACCGGATCTTGAAGTGTTTTGAGTGACGATAATCACAATTGCATCCGTTTTAATTTGCGGGGCGAAATTAATGGAATAAACTCGCACTGACCCACATAGGATCGTAAAAAAAGTCCCATGTGGTCATCACAACTCTGAGAAAGAACCACTATAGGGGGAACAAAGGTGAATATTCTCGGTTATTTCCAAAAAGTAGGTAAAGCGCTGATGGTGCCAGTCGCCACGCTGCCTGCTGCTGCAATTCTAATGGGTATCGGTTACTGGATTGACCCGAATGGCTGGGGTGCGAACAGCGCACTGGCAGCATTCCTGATCAAAGCTGGTGCTGCAATTATCGACAACATGTCTGTACTGTTCGCCGTTGGTGTTGCGTACGGTATGTCTAAAGATAAAGATGGTGCGGCTGCACTGTCTGGTTTCGTTGGTTTCCTGGTTGTTACCACTCTGCTGGCACCGGGTGCGGTTGCGCAAATTCAGGGCATTGACCCAAGCGCAGTACCTGCAGCGTTCGGTAAGATCAACAACCAATTCGTTGGTATCCTGGTAGGTATCGTATCTGCTGAGCTGTACAACCGCTTCTCTGCTGTTGAACTGCACAAAGCACTGGCGTTCTTCTCTGGTAAGCGTCTGGTTCCTATCCTGACTTCTTTTGCTGGTATCTTCATTGCATTCATCCTGATGTACGTATGGCCAACCGTTTACGGTGGTCTGGTAAGCTTCGGTGAAGGCATCCAAGGTATGGGCGAGCTGGGCGCGGGTGTATACGCTTTCTTCAACCGTCTTCTGATCCCTGTGGGTCTGCACCACGCTCTGAACTCAGTATTCTGGTTCGACGTTGCGGGTATTAACGATATCCCTAACTTCCTGGGCGGTGCTAAGTCTATCGCTGAAGGTACTGCAACTGCTGGTGTAACCGGTATGTACCAAGCGGGCTTCTTCCCAATCATGATGTTCGGTCTGCCTGGTGCAGCACTGGCTATCTACCACACTGCGAAGCCTGAGAACAAAGAGAAAGTGGCATCTATCATGCTGGCTGCTGCGTTCGCATCATTCTTCACTGGTGTAACTGAGCCTCTGGAATTCTCGTTCATGTTCCTGGCACCTGGTCTGTACGTACTGCACGCACTGCTGACCGGTATCTCTGTATACATCGCAGCATCTATGCAGTGGATTGCAGGCTTCGGCTTCTCTGCTGGTCTGGTGGATATGGTTCTGTCAACGCGTAACCCGCTGGCGGTTAACTGGTACATGCTGATCGCTCAAGGTCTGGTGTTCTCGGTTATCTACTACACCGTGTTCCGCGCTGCTATCGTGAAATTCAACCTGGCAACTCCTGGCCGTGAAGATCTGGACGAATCATCTTCTTCAGACGTTCAAGGTTCAAAAGAGACCGGTATCCTGGCTCGCCAATACCTGAAAGCACTGGGTGGTCACGACAACCTGACTAACATCGATGCATGTATCACTCGTCTGCGTCTGACCGTTAAAGACGGTAGCCAAATCGACGAGAAAACGCTGAAAGCACTGGGTGCGATGGGCGTTGTTAAGCTGGGTACCAACAACCTTCAGGTTATCCTGGGCCCACTGGCGGAAATCGTAGCTGGCGAAATGAAAAAAGTTGGCGCGAGCGAAGATCTGTCAGCAGTAAAACTGCCTTAATTAAAAAATACTGATTAAACAGTCAATATAGCCGGCCTCTGACGGGGTCGGCTTTTTTTGGGCCTTTTTCGGCCACTCGTAGGGAGAAATGACCATGAATACAACATTTAAGATGGGATTTTTGTCTGCTGCTATTGCAGCTGGCCTAACTGGTTGCGGTTCTCTGCAGTTAGGTTCAGCGCAGCAGGATATGGTTGATGCGCTGGCTTCTCAGCTAGAAATCAGCTACGACGTACAAACAAATACCGGCGCACAAGATGGCATGGCTTGTCAGGCGATGGGCGCTGAATGGGCATCTTGCAACACTATCCTAATGACCGTAGTCAACGACGGTGAAGCAGTTTCCGGCAATGACTGGAAAATCTATATTCACAGCATCCGCGTGATCCTGGACGTTGAAAACAAAGACTTCACGGTTAAACATCTGACCGGTGACCTGTACGAACTGACGCCTACTGAGTCGTTCAAAGGTTTCGCAGCGGGCGAGAAAGTGGAAATCCCTCTGATCCAGGAATACTGGACGCTGTTTGAAACTGACTTCATGCCACGCGCTTACGTAGTAGCAGGCGACGCAGAGCCAAAAGTGATTGAGTCTCTGAATACAGAAAACGTTGATGCATTCGTTTCAGAAATCGACGGTGACCTGTACAAGCGTGTACCAGAAGACAAGAACATTCTGGCAACTGCAGCATCTCGCTTTGCGAAAAACAGCAACGTAGCAGTGTTGTCTGAAGGCGCAATCGAAGCGTCTATCATCCCAACCCCACTGAAAACCCGCCACATGCGTGGTGAACTGAACGTTGCTTCAGGCTTTGCAATCAACAACAAAGCACTGGATGACGCACAGCTGGACGCATTTGAAGGTCGTGCAGAGCTGCTGGGTGTAAACCTGGGCGGCGATATTGCTCTGGATATCAATGTTGACGCGAATGCATTCGACGGTGAAGAAGCGGTATCTGGCGCTTACAAACTGGCAATCGACGCTTCAGGCGTAAAAGTGCTGGGCTTTGACAGCGTAGGTGCATTCTACGGTCTGCAGTCTATGCTGGCGCTGATGGAGAAAGGTGATGCTGAGATCCTGCCATGGGTAGCGATTGAAGATGCGCCACGCTTCGAATACCGCGGTGTCATGGTTGACGTAGCACGTAACTTCCACTCAAAAGAAGCTATTCTGCGCACTGTTGACCAAATGGCAGCGTACAAGCTGAACAAACTGCACCTGCACCTGACAGATGATGAAGGCTGGCGTCTGGAAATCCCTGGCCTGCCAGAGCTGACTGACGTAGGTTCAAACCGTTGTCACGATCTGTCTGAGACCTCATGTTTGCTGCCACAACTGGGTTCAGGCCCAACGACTGAAAACTTCGGTTCAGGCTTCTTCTCGAAAGCGGATTACCTGGAAATCCTGCGTCACGCAAAAGCACGCGGTATTGAAGTGATCCCAGAAATCGACATGCCAGCACACTCACGTGCAGCGGTTGTTTCAATGGAAGCGCGCTACAAGAAATACGCAGAGCAGGGCGATTTGGTTACAGCGGAAGAGTTCCGCCTGATGGATCCAATGGATACGTCAAACGTGACGACCGTGCAGTTCTACGACAAGCGCAGCTTCATCAACCCATGCATGGACTCTTCGATGAACTTTGTAAACAAAGTTATCGATGAAGTGAAAGCGATGCACGACGAAGTCGGTATGCCGCTGTCTACCTGGCACTTCGGTGGTGACGAAGCGAAGAACATCAAGCTGAATGCAGGCTTCCAGGATCTGAATGCATCTGAGCCCGTGGCTTGGAAAGGTTCTATCGACCTGAGCCAACAGCACAAGCCGTTTGCGAAATCGCCAATGTGTCAGAAACTGATCGAAGAAGGTACAGTGTCTGATTTCGGTCACCTGCCAAGCTACTTCGCAGAGCGCGTAAGTGCGGTAGTTGCGGACAAAGGCATCGAAAACTTCCAAGCATGGCAAGACGGCCTGAAGTACTCGAAAGATGCGTCAGCGTTCAAAACTGAAAACACCCGCGTAAACTTCTGGGACGTTCTTTACTGGGGCGGCGATGCGTCTGCATACGACTGGGCAGCGAAAGGTTACGATCTGATCGTTTCTAACCCAGACTACGTGTACATGGACATGCCATACGAAGTGGATCCGAAAGAGCGTGGCTACTACTGGGCGACCCGTGCAACTGATACCCGTAAGATGTTCGGTTTTGCACCTGAAAACCTGCCACAGAACGCAGAAACTTCTCTGGACCGCGATGGCAACGGCTTCAACGGCAAAGGCACAGTAGATTACAAAGGTGGTTTCCACGGCCTGTCTGCTCAACTTTGGAGTGAAACCGTGCGTACTGACGAACAGTACGAGTACATGGTATTCCCACGTGTGATTGCAGCGGCAGAACGCGCATGGCACAAAGCTGACTGGGAACTGGATTACCAAGCAGGTAAGCAGTTCAACCAAGACACCAACCACGTAAACAAAGACGCCCAACTGCAAGATTGGACCCGCTTTGCAAACGTCATGGGTCAGCGTGAAATGGCGAAATTGGATGCATCTGGCATCAACTACCGTATCCCAGTACCGGGTGCGGTGATGCAAGAAGGCAAACTGCACATGAACATCAGCCTGCCAGGCCTGCCTATGCAGTACTCGGTAGACGGCGGTAAAACTTGGGCTGATTACTCAGCGCCAGTTGCTATCGAAGATGCGAGCAAGGTTCGGGTTCGCGCTCTGAGCGCAGACAAACAACGCGAAGGCCGCGCTGTTTCACTTTAATCCCCCCGATTCTGAATTCAAAGCCCGCTTTTGCGGGCTTTTTTTTGCCCAAATGG
Source organism: Enterovibrio paralichthyis (assembly GCF_019209835.1). Taxonomy (NCBI): domain Bacteria; kingdom Pseudomonadati; phylum Pseudomonadota; class Gammaproteobacteria; order Vibrionales; family Vibrionaceae; genus Enterovibrio; species Enterovibrio paralichthyis. The sequence continues at coordinate 77,472 of NZ_JAHUTS010000016.1, forward strand.
TGCTGTGGCGCGCTGTAGTGGTTGAGTAATTAGCCACGATCGTGGATCATTGGGCGTTATTTAAAATCTACCCAAACTCAGGTATGGAAACGCGACATCCAGCGTTTGCCTGAGCACAACTTCAGGGTCTTCCTACGAGGTAATTTTGATGAGTGAGTCTGAGGCTCGTCCAACTAACTTTATCCGTCAAATCATTGATAAGGATTTGGCAAGTGGTGCTCACACCACAGTTCACACGCGTTTCCCGCCAGAGCCAAACGGCTATCTGCACATCGGTCACGCGAAATCTATCTGTCTGAACTTTGGCATTGCGAAAGATTATCAGGGTCAGTGTAACCTGCGCTTTGATGACACCAACCCAGAGAAAGAAGACATCGAATTCGTTGAATCGATCAAAGATGATGTGAACTGGCTGGGCTTCCAGTGGAGCGGTGAAGTTTGTTATTCGTCTGACTACTTCGATCGCCTGCATGGCTACGCGGTAGAGCTGATTGAAAAAGGTCTGGCATATGTTGAAGAACTGAGTGCCGACGAGATCCGCGAATACCGTGGTACGTTGACTGCGCCGGGCAAACACAGCCCATACCGCGACCGCAGCGTAGAAGAAAACCTGGCACTGTTCGAGAAAATGAAGAACGGTGAGTTCGCAGAAGGTAAAGCATGTCTGCGTGCAAAGATCGACATGGCATCCCCATTTATGGTGATGCGCGATCCAGTGCTGTACCGCGTGCGTTTTGCCCACCACCACCAAACCGGTGACAAGTGGTGCATCTACCCAATGTACGATTTCACCCACTGTATCTCGGATGCGATTGAAGGCATTACTCACTCACTGTGTACGCTGGAGTTCCAGGACAACCGCCGTCTTTACGACTGGGTACTGGATAACATCACCATCGAATGTCAGCCACGTCAGTATGAGTTCAGCCGCCTGAACCTTGAATACACCGTGATGTCGAAGCGTAAGCTGAGCCAACTGGTGAGCGAGAATCTGGTTAACGGTTGGGATGACCCACGTATGCCGACCATTTCCGGTCTGCGCCGCCGTGGCTACACGCCAGCGTCCATCCGTGAATTCTGTAAGCGTATCGGTGTGACCAAGCAAGACAACACCATCGAGATGAGCTCGCTGGAGTCATGCATCCGTGATGACCTGAACGAGAACGCTCCTCGCGCGATGGCGGTTCTGGATCCAATCAAACTGGTGATTGAAAACTTCCCTGAAGGTGAAGTGGAAACCCTGATTGGTCCAAATCACCCGAACAAACCAGAAATGGGCGAGCGTGAAATCCCGTTCAGCCGCGAAATCTGGATTGAAGCGGAAGACTTCCGTGAAGAAGCGAACAAGAAGTACAAGCGTCTGGTTCTGGGTAAAGAAGTGCGTCTGCGTAACGCTTACTATGTAAAAGCTGAGCGTTGCGAGAAAGACGAAAACGGTAAGGTGACTACTGTTTTCTGTACTTACGATCCAGAGACACTGGGTAAAGATCCGGCAGATGGCCGTAAAGCAAAAGGCGTTATCCACTGGGTATCTGCTGATGCAGGCGTGGAAGCAGAATTCCGTTTGTACGATCGTCTGTTCACTGTGCCAAACCCAGGTGCAGCGGATGACTTCGCAGCAACCATCAACCCTGAGTCATTGACCGTGACCCGTGGCTATGTTGAGCCAAGCCTGAAATCAGCAGTTGCTGAGCAAGGCTACCAGTTTGAGCGTATGGGCTACTTCTGTGCTGACCGTAAAGACAGCAAAGAAGATGCATTGGTGTTTAACCGCACCGTTGGCCTGCGTGACACCTGGGCAAAAATGGGCGAGTAATTCGCGCACGAATAAGAACCGGAGCCTGCGCTCCGGTTTTTTTATGCCTTCCTTTTAGGGGCCAAAAGTTCTTCCTCAGTAGTAATACCAACTTACCCCCGGCAAATCTCGGTCGTCTGACCCAACGTTTAAAAACCAAACTCCTCGCCTTTTAAGTTAACACTTGGTGGTACTTTGTACGGTGCAGTCGATATCAGTAATTAGACAAATATCATGACTGCGATACTGGGATGAAATGAGCGCTCCAAGCCTTTGAATTCGCCGTTTAGAGTCACTGTACACCTGTGAATTTGGTCTAAGCTTCTGCCTTGAAGTTCAGAGACAGGCTTCATATGCCTTTGAAAAAAATTAGGCAGGACAATTCGGTTGGAAACACATTTTTACTCAACCGAACAAGAATATACGCGTATGTCTTCGACAAATTTTGGTGATGGGCACAAGCATGTTCCAAAACGCGGCTTTTTGGATATCGGAATAAGAGGTCTTCACATCAAATCTACAGCAGCAGCGTCGGCGCGTATTCACAGGGTATTTTTTAAATAATCAGATGATTATTGGTGAGAGGTCAGTATGTTGAAAAGGCATAGTTTATTGCTTATCCCGATGATGGCAACGGCGGCAGGCGTTCAGGCAGAAGCCTTTACGCCGAATGGCTCCGCCAGTGTCACGCAGACGTTTTACGGGGAAGCGGGCGATTATGAAACGGAAGGTGGTCACAGCAACGTCGACGTTTTGTATAACTTCACCCCTGATATCAGCCTGGAGTTAGAGTGGGACAGGGCTTGGAACCTTTACACTTACACCGGCGCAGACAACCAATACGACAATAGCTACAGCAATCCACAGGCAACGCTGTCTATCAGTCAAAGTAGCCTGTTTGGTAGTAAAGCGACCGGCGTAAGTTCTTTGAATATCCAAAATCACAATGTGTTTGATGGCACGAAGACATCTTACGTGCTTCTCCAGCAAACCATTGGCTTTGCAGACTATTTTGACCAGTCTGGTCCGGTTTCTGTCAGCGAGCTATCGATTGAGCCAACCTACATCTACGGTTGGAATACCGATGGCCCATCAGGCTCTGTAAACACGGCGTCCATTTCCCTGTTATCGACCATTCAATTGCCTGCAAACTTCAGCATCACCCTTAATGGTTACCTGTTCAGGGACTGGTACAGCGGTGACTTTGTTCTTTCAGGCGAGGGTAATCAGGAGTACAAGAGCGCCAACTTTTTCATGCTGATGGCGTGGCTGCAATACTCTTCAACGCTGCATAAGTTTTCAGAAAATGACAGCCTTGATTTCAGCTTCGTCGGTGGTCTTGACCCATACATCACGTCGAACCGACGTGCATCGTGGAGCCCATTCCTACTCGGCGATGAGATCTATGAATGGAACCAGCCAACCCAGATGAACGGCAATTACAAAAACACGTATGTGCTGTTTGCCTTACCTGAAGTGACCTATACCTACAACTTCAACAAAGATCTCTCTTTGAATGTTTTTGCAGGTGTGAAGTATTCAAACCAGGTGTGGGGTGACGATGAAAAAGACTGGGAATGGCAACCACAGGGTGGTTTAGGTCTGAGTTATAATTTCTGATCAAAGCCCAAGGTAAAAAAGGTCCGCTATCGTGCGGACCTTTTTTATGTCGGACTTTTGATGGATTCTCTGAAAGCCACGTGAGCGACAGCCTTCAGGCAATCTGATTTCAAGCGTCGTGAAGACTTGGGTCTTCCTTGCAGTCACCATTCAGACAGTGGCCGTAAAGGTAAAGGCTGTGGTTAGTCAGGCGTACGTTGTATTTGCTGGCAATTTCTTTTTGGCGTTGTTCGATGACATCGTCACGAAACTCAATCACCTTTCCACAATCCAGGCATACCAGGTGGTCATGGTGTTGCTGGGTCGCCAGTTCAAATACCGATTTACCACCCTCAAAATGATGGCGGGTGACGATACCTGCATCGTCAAATTGGTTAAGTACGCGATAAACCGTTGCCAGACCGATTTCTTCACCAATATCGAGCAATTTCTTGTAGAGATCTTCGGCGCTGGTGTGTTGGCAGTCCGGCTCTTGCAACACTTCTAAGATTTTCAAGCGAGGCAGTGTGACTTTCAGACCTGCGTCTTTGAGGGCCTTGTTGTTATCTGACATCCGGTTCTTCCTACGTGATTTCTTTTCCCTGTGTCATGGGAGGCGGGAAAAATTGATAGCTAGCGTAACAAATGTGGATAGTCGCCGCCAGTATCACCGGATAAATATCTGACCTAATTGGTTGGTTTTGCGGCTTGTTGTCGCAATGTAAAAATGGCACCATTGACTGGTATGACCAGAAAGGAATCAATCGTGTACAAATACTACAAGCCAGGAATAGTCAAATTCGCGCTAAATTGCTGGCCACCATTTTGGGGGGCAGGGATACGAATCACGAATATCAGCGATGATTTTCGCTATGTGAAAGTCCGCCTAAAACTGCGCTGGTGGAACAAAAACGCCAACCGTACTCAGTATGGCGGCAGTATCTTCTCAATGACTGATCCAACTTACGCCCTGATGCTGATGGGGATCCTGGGTGAACGTTACTACGTGTGGGACAAGGAAGCGGATATTAATTTTATCAAACCGGGCGCGACGGATTTGTTTGCGGAGTTTGTGATTTCTGAAGAAGTGATTGGTTCGATAATGAAAGCTACGGCTTCCGGTGACAAGGTATTTCCGGAGTTTGTCGTCAATGTGCAGGATGCCAATGGCGAAGTGGTGAGCCGGATCCGGCGTGTGTTGTATGTGCGTAAAAAACCAAAATACAGAAATGAAACGGATACATAAAAAAACGCGCCAATCGGCGCGTTTTTTCAAATGCTTGCTTAGCCTTCCAGCTCTGCCAGGCACATTTCTTCGTAGACCTGGTTAACCCATTTTTCTACACGTGCTGCAGTCAGTTCAGGCTGGCGGTCTTCGTCGATGCACAGACCAACGAAGTTGTTGTCATCAACCAGCGCTTTAGACGCTTCAAACTCGTAACCTTCAGTAGGCCAGTTACCGATAATTGTGCCGCCTTTGGTTTCCACGATATCGCGGATAGTACCCATGGCATCACAGAAGTACTCTGCGTAGTCTTCCTGATCGCCACAACCAAAGATCGCAACCAGCTTGGTTGAGAAATCAATTTGCTCGAGCTCTGGGAAGAAGTCATCCCAGTCACACTGTGCTTCGCCGTAGTACCAAGTTGGGATGCCCAGCAGAAGGAGATCGAAGTTGTCGATATCTTCTTTGCTGCTCTTCGCGATGTCCTGAACATGGACCATCTGCTTACCCAGTTGTTTTTGAATCATCTTGGCGATAGCTTCAGTGTTACCTGTATCGCTACCAAAGAAGAGACCTACGCTCGCCATATAGAAAATACCTATTCGTGTTAGTCGCGCTGCTATGATTGCAGCCTAAAATCTAAAGTTTAGAAGAAGGATACACCTTCTTGCTGTTTGGATTCAGGGGCGGTGTTATTAACCGTCAGCCAATGCCTACGCCTTCCCAGAAAAGCTGGATCACGCCTTTAGTGACGAAACCGGCACAGCCGAGAAACAACACCAGCCAGACAATACGTCGACCGAAGGGCGGAACATTGCCTTCGTTAAGCACATCCTTGATAGCCATACCGATAAAAAAGAAGATGCCTGCAAACAATAAGTCCAGACCAATCTTCTCGAGCAGTTCAAAGTGCTCGGCCAGCATTTCCGTCTCCATTCGGAACCACAATTCGCGCGCACTATAGCACAACTGACAGGTGACTGTTAACGCTCTGAGTTTGTTAAAAAGCGGATGATCACACGTGCAACTGTCTCCGGCTTTTCAGCGTGTAGCCAATGCCCGGTATTTGCCACAACATGGGCTTTCGCTTTGGGAAACTGCCGCTCAATAGCGGTGCGGTGTGGTGCATCAATGTAGTCTGAATTGCCGCCTTTGAGGAAAAGGGTAGGGCCGCTGTAAACACCGGCTTCAGGCCAACCGGTAATGTCGAGATAGCCAGCTTCAAGCGGCTTAATATTGAAGCGCCAATCAAAGGTACCATCATCCGTTTTCGCCAGTGACTTCAGTAAAAACTGGCGTACGCCAGGCTCTTCGATGTGCTCAGCGAGAATGCTTTCAGCCTCTTTCCGGTTTTGGATGGGCTGATTTGCAGAGGCGTTGAGACCAGCAAAAACGTCATCATGTCGGCGTACTTGATACGCGACAGGCGCGATATCCATAACCACCAGAGATTTCACTTTTTCAGGATGACGCTGAGCCAGCATCATCGCGACCTTTCCGCCCATGGAGTGGCCGACGAGGGTCACTTCATTCAGGGAGTGTTGGTCTAAAAAAGCGTTAACAGCGTCTGCCTGTGACAGGTAATCGACCTTGTCCGTTCTGACTGAAAGGCCATGATTGGGCAGATCGATTTGGTAAACGGTGTAATGTTCAGCCAATACCTTGGCCAGTCCGCCGAGGTTGTCCAAGCTGCCAAACAAGCCGTGGATCAACACCAGAGGTTGCCCCTCTCCCTGGATCTTGTAATTCAAATGCACCGGAAATTGCTCTTGGTTGTAACGAATTGCTTCAGTATATCGATCCTTACGGTTGCTCAAAACCATGTATTGATCACGAAGCCGGTTATTCTCACTGAAACCAGCATCTTGAGGTGGCTCGGGTACCCCTAACTCTGTATAATCCCTGCGTTGAATTGTAATTAGGACACGATGATCGAACGATGAAGACGATTGAGGTTGATGAAGAGCTATACCGGTATATTGCCAGCCAAACTCAGCACATTGGTGAAAGCGCATCTGACATTCTGCGCCGCTTGCTGATGGCACCTCAGGTGGAGCAACAACCCCTTACGACGTTGACACCAAGCCCTAAAGTACAGGGAATTGTCGTCAGTAAAGATGCGGGTCATCTTGACGGTGTTGATCGTGTTAAAGAAATGCGCTCGCTATTGATCTCTGACGAATTTGCGGCACAAGAGAAAGCCATTGGTCGCTTTATGTTGGTGTTGTCTGCCCTTTATCGTATCGACGGCACAGCATTTGCTGAAGCAACTGCACTGAAAGGCCGTACCCGCGTCTATTTTGCGGATAATGAGCAAACACTGCTGGAAAGTGGCAAGACCACTAAGCCGAAACACATTCCAGGCACACCATTTTGGGTTATTACTAACACCAATACTGGCCGTAAGCGTCAGATGGTTGAGCAACTGATGAACAAAATGGGTTTCTCGGCAGACATCACTGAAAAAGTGGTTGGCGAAATCTGATCGCGACGCTAACGGTGTATGTGCGCTCTCCATTTACAATATTGAATTCCAAGAGGCCCGTCCAAGACGAGCCTCTTTCTGTTTCTAGCATTTAATTTTCCTGAAAGGACGCAATGTCATGGCAAGTCATGAACGTGCAGGGCAAAGATCCCAGCAGCAAGATCTGCACAATATCCCACTGTTGGTGGCGAACTACTTTCAACTGACTCCTGATCCGCAAAACCCGGCGCACAAAGTGGAGTTTGGTACTTCCGGGCACCGTGGCTGCGCGGATAAATCAACGTTTAACCAGCATCACATTGTGGCGATTGCCCAGGCAATTGCTGAGCTGCGCCTGCAGCAAGGGATCACAGGACCACTGTTTGTGGGTAAAGATACCCATGCCTTGTCTGAACCCGCTTTCTGCTCAGTCGTAGAAGTGCTGGTGGCGAATGGCGTCTCGGTCGTCGCGCAAAAAGAAGGTGGGTACACACCAACGCCAGGGATTTCCCACGCCATTTTGACCCACAACAAGGCCAACATCAGCAAAGCTGACGGTATTGTTATTACGCCTTCGCACAACCCTCCACAAGATGGCGGTATCAAATACAACCCACCTCATGGTGGCCCGGCAGAAGGTGAATTGACCAAAGCCATTGAAGAGCGTGCCAATGCACTGATTGCTGGTGGTTTGACTGACGTTCGCTGTATCTCTTTTGCTGACGCTGTGGCGAGCGATCTGTTCATTGAGCAGGACCTGGTCATGCCTTACGTTGAAGATCTGGCAAATGTAGTCGATATGGCGGCGATCAAAAAAGCTGGTCTGCATATTGGCGTAGATCCGCTAGGTGGCTCAGGGATCGACTACTGGAAAGCGATTGCAGCGCACTATGAACTGGATATCACGCTGGTGAACGATGACGTGGATCCATCATTCCGCTTTATGTCTCTGGACAAAGACGGCGTGATCCGCATGGATTGTTCTTCACCATCAGCAATGGCGGGGCTGCTGGCCTACAAAGACCAGTACGATTTGGCTTTTGGTAATGACCCTGACTTTGACCGTCATGGTATTGTTACCCCGGCAGGCCTGATGAACCCTAACCACTACCTGGCAGTATGTATCGACTATCTGTACCAGCACCGTCCGCAATGGGGTGAGGGTGTAGGCGTAGGTAAAACTCTGGTTTCCAGTGCAATTATCGACAAAGTCGTAGCAAACTTGGGCCGCAACCTGTGCGAAGTTCCAGTTGGCTTCAAATGGTTTGTGGACGGCCTGTATACGGGTGAGATTGGTTTTGGTGGCGAGGAGAGCGCCGGCGCATCATTCCTGCGTCTGGACGGTACACCTTGGGCGACCGACAAAGACGGTATTTTGTTGTGTCTGCTGGCGGCTGAGATCACCGCTGTCACGGGCAAGAATCCGCAGCAATATTACGACGAACTGGCTGCCAAGTTTGGTGCTTCAAGCTACGCGCGTCTGCAAGCGGTTGCCAATGGTGCGCAAAAAGCGGTATTGAGCAAGCTATCTGCTGAAATGGTCACGGCTGAAACGCTCGCGGGTGATGCGATCACAGCGAAACTGACCCATGCGCCGGGTAATGGCCAGGCGATTGGTGGTCTGAAAGTCTGTACAGAATTTGGCTGGTTTGCGGCTCGTCCTTCCGGTACCGAAGAGATTTATAAAATCTACTGTGAAAGCTTTAAAGGGGATGAGCATTTGGCGCTTATCCAGGAAGAAGCGCAGAAGATTGTCAGCGACGTATTTACGGCCGCAGGCCTGTAAATGGTCACTCGAAAACACCGCTCCGGCGGTGTTTTTTATGCTAGTCACTGTCAGGCCATGACTCAGGGACGACGAACCAGAACTGACCAGAATCATCAATACAATGCAACGGGCGTTTAGTGTTTTGAATGTTGAGAGGCGAGCACAAGTCTTGCACTGGTGCTGTCATCCACTGGATACGCTGAAGGGGATATAACGTTGGTATCTCAGGGAGTTGCCCAGCATAGCACCACTTGCCAGTACAGCAGTGATTGGTGATGTTGGCAGGCGTTGAGTCATTCGGTTCATCACACCAAAGCCCTTGATATAAGCGTCCTTGCAACAATATTCGGTGATGGGTAATTGTGAGATCCGGGTATTGGATTTGGAAGGCTTCAGTGCGGGTCATTGCCAGTTGATGCGAACACATTTTATGGTACTTTTTTGCCAGTGAATCCTTTGCATTTGGGCCATACCATTGGCGATCATAGGCGAGGTAGAATTTTACCGCGACTTCCCAGTGTTCTAATTCTCCGGCGGGATTTCGCACGATAAAATCAATCGCACCCAATGTTCTGCCATCCTGAAAAACCTGTATTTCCTCTGCGACCAGTTGGTAACTTTTACTGTGTTCAATACACAGTCGTATTAACCACTGGTAGTAGAAGCCAATTCTCTCACTACCTTCATATTCCGGATAGCTATTGAAAGAAATGGATGCCCAGAAGTCATCCGGGATCTTACGTACGGGCGGTAATTCCAGCAGATTGGGTTCTCCTAGAATCCATTGAATATCCCGCTTTACCTGCAAGCTGTCTGCAAACATTGAAAAACCAGCAAATTGAGTGATAAAGCGAGCTTAACGTAAACGAGGTTCACCTGCATCGCTATGCTGGGTAGAATGGCAAAAACTCTCTGGCTGATTCAGGAAGAACAATGAATAACCTAGAACTCGAATCCCTGCTCAATGATTATCTTAAACCCTTTGCCATTAAAGATTACTGCCCGAATGGACTTCAGGTAGAAGGGAAGGGGAACGTAAAGAATATCGTTACGGGTGTGACTGCATCGCAAGCACTTATTGATGCGGCAATCGCGCAGAAAGCAGATGCTCTGCTGGTTCACCATGGCTACTTCTGGCGAGGCGAGTCTGAACCGATCAGGGGAATGAAGTTCAAGCGAATCAAGGCGCTTATTGAAAGTGGCATCAATTTGTATGCTTACCATTTACCTTTGGATGTGCACCCTGAAGTGGGAAACAATGCGCAGCTTGGCAAACTGCTTGGCATTGACCAGTTTGGCGGCTTGGAAGTGGGCAATCCAAACTCTGTGGCGGTTTATGGTGAGCTGGATACACCTTTGACGGCAGAAGCGTTTAGTGAGCGGATTGAAGAAGTGTTGGGGCGCAAGCCGTTGTTTATTGATGGCGGCTCAGAGGTAATGATCAAAACAGTCGGGTGGTGCACCGGTGGTGGTCAGGACTATATTGATTTGGCAGCAAACCGCGGACTGGATGCGTTCATCTCCGGTGAAATTTCCGAACGTACAACCTATTCATCACGTGAGCAGGGTATTCATTATTTCGCTGCGGGTCATCACGCAACAGAACGTTATGGTGTAAAAGCGCTGGGTGAATGGCTGGTCGGAGAACACGGCTTTAACGTGACCTTTATCGATATTGATAATCCGGTTTAGCGCCAGATTGCGAGAAATAAAATAACGCCGCAAACACGTTGCGGCGTTTTTGCATCAATCCAGTGATTAGTCGCGGTCTTTCAGCGGCTTGAAGTCACGTTTGTCGTAGCCTGTGTACAACTGGCGTGGACGACCAATGCGGTTTTGCGGATCACCATGCATCTCGTTCCAGTGCGCAATCCAGCCAATGGTACGCGACATTGCAAAGATCACGGTAAACATCGACACAGGAATGCCGATCGCTTTGAGGATAATGCCGGAGTAGAAATCTACGTTCGGGTAGAGTTTCTTCTCGATGAAGTAAGGGTCAGAAAGCGCAATTCTTTCCAGCTCCATTGCAACATCCAGCAGCGGGTCATTGATCTTCAGCTCATCAAGCACTTCGTGACAAGCTTCATTCATTACCGTAGCACGTGGGTCGTAGTTCTTGTAAACGCGGTGACCAAAGCCCATCAAACGGAATGGATCATCTTTGTCTTTCGCACGTTCAATGTACTCTGGAATGTTTTCGACAGAACCAATCTCTTCCAGCATCTTCAGACAGGCTTCGTTTGCACCACCGTGTGCAGGACCCCACAAAGATGCAATACCTGCAGCGATGCAGGCAAATGGGTTAGCACCAGAAGAACCAGCCAAACGCACTGTAGACGTCGATGCGTTTTGTTCGTGGTCTGCATGCAGGGTGAAGATTTTGTCCATAGCACGCGCGACTACAGGGTTTACTTCATACTCTTCTGCAGGCGTTGCGAACATCATGTGCAGGAAGTTTTCTGCATAATCCAGATCATTGCGTGGATAGATGAACGGTTGACCAATCGAGTACTTGTAACACATCGCTGCCAGCGTAGGCATCTTCGACAGAAGACGGAACGCAGTGATTTCACGGTGTGTATCGTTGTTGATGTCTAAAGAATCGTGATAGAACGCAGCCAGTGCGCCAACCACACCCACCATGACCGCCATTGGGTGGGCATCACGACGGAAACCATGGAAGAAGCTCGCGATCTGTTCGTGAACCATGGTGTGACGGGTAACAATGCGACGGAATTCTTCGTATTGACTGCGGGTTGGGGCTTCCCCATACAACAGGATGTAACAAACTTCCAAATAGTCAGCGTTATTGGCTAGTTGATCAATCGGGTAGCCGCGGTGCAATAAAACGCCTGCTGTGCCATCAATATATGTAATTTGTGACTCACACGACGCAGTTGCAACGAAACCAGGGTCAAAAGTGAAATATCCATTTGCCCCTAATGCACGAACATCGATCACTTCCGGACCGATTGTGCCCCCTTTGATCGGCAGGTCGATTGGCGCTTTCCCTTCGATATGTAGGGTAGCTTTCTTGTCTGCCATAACATTCTCCTTTGTTATTTTATAATCCAATCCCGGATATGGACATCGATGTTGTACCGATCGCCGTTGAACTTGTCAAACTGCTCAAGTGAACTTTGTTGGGTGTGCGCAAGTATCAAATTTGTGTACGCAATAAGTTAATGCTCTGTTTCGGGATTTCCGTCAATTTTATTGGTTTGTGTTTAAATGTTACGGGGCATATACTCTGCGCAGGTCTCTGGATATTACTCAAAGCCGGAGCGTTTCGGGGCTCAAATCGATACTTTCTCTGCGTAAATCGGTTCGTGAATTGCAGTTATAAGCAAAGGCGGTCGAAAACGTAACTAAAGATGTTGTAGGTCTGGCGCTTTCCGCGAGATGTGATTCCAGAGAGTGTAATAACTATAATTTGCTCAATGGAGCTGAGTGGGCCATATCGTGAAAGTAAAAAAGCCAAGACCGGTAAACCTCGACCTCCAGACCATTCGCTTCCCTATCACAGCGATAGCGTCTATCACGCACCGAGTATCGGGCGTCATCACCTTTATTTCTGTTGCCATTCTTCTGTGGCTGTTAAGCCTGTCACTATCATCCCAGAGCGGCTTTGAAGCGGCATCTGACATCGTTAACAGTTTCTTCGCCAAGTTTGTGTTGTGGGGCATCCTCACGGCATTGGCGTATCACATCGTCGGTGGTATCCGCCACTTGTTGATGGATATGAAGTATTTCGAAGAGCTTGAGTCAGGTTCACAAAGCGCGCGTGTTGCCTTTGGTATCACTGCTGTGCTTTCTGTATTAGCGGGGATTTTAGTATGGTAGGACACGTATCTTCACTTGGCAGAAATGGAATCCATGATTGGCTCCTGCTCCGTGCGACTGCCATTATTATGACCCTTTACACCCTCTATATGGTGGGCTTTTTTGCGTTCGGCCCAGAACTGACTTTCCAAAACTGGATCCTGTTCTGGGCACAGACAAGCAACAAAGTATTCACCATGTTGGCATTGATCTGCATCTTGATTCACGCATGGATTGGTATGTGGCAAGTGCTTACTGACTACATTAAACCGACCATGGTCCGAGCATTCATGCAATTCGGCATTGTGGCGCTGCTGTTTGTCTATTTATTGACTGGCTTTTTTGTATTGTGGGGTGTGTAAGTGAGTATTCCAGTAAGAGAATTCGACGCAATTGTGATTGGTGCGGGCGGTGCAGGTATGCGCGCTGCACTGCAAATTTCTGAGCAGGGACTGTCTTGCGCTCTGCTGTCTAAAGTATTCCCAACCCGTTCTCACACAGTGTCTGCGCAGGGTGGTATTACCGTTGCTCTCGGTAACTCCCATGAAGACAACTGGGAATGGCACATGTATGACACCGTCAAAGGGTCTGATTACATCGGTGACCAAAACGCCATTGAGTACATGTGTAAAACAGGGCCTCAATCAATCATTGAGCTTGAGAAAATGGGGCTGCCATTCTCCCGTTTCGAAAACGGCAGCATTTACCAGCGCCCGTTTGGTGGTCAATCAAAAGCCTTTGGTGGCGAGCAGGCTGCACGAACTGCAGCGGCAGCTGACCGTACCGGTCACGCGCTACTACACACCCTCTACCAGCAGAACATCAAGAATAAAACCACTATCTTCTCTGAGTGGTACGCGCTGGATTTGGTGAAAAACCAAGATGGTGCAGTGGTTGGTGCAACAGCAATGTGCATGGAAAGTGGCGAGATTTGCTACTTCAAAGCCAAAGCAACGGTACTGGCGACAGGTGGTGCGGGTCGTATCTATCAATCCACTACCAACGCTCATATCAACACCGGTGACGGCGTGGGCATGGCGTTGCGTGCTGGCGTACCAATGCAAGACATGGAAATGTGGCAATTCCACCCGACAGGTATTGCCGGTGCAGGTGTACTGGTGACTGAAGGCTGTCGCGGTGAAGGTGGTTATCTTCTTAATAAAGACGGCGAACGTTTCATGGAGCGCTACGCGCCAAACGCGAAAGACCTGGCTGGTCGTGACGTGGTTGCCCGCTCAATGATGGTGGAAATCCGCGAAGGCCGCGGTTGCGATGGTCCATGGGGTCCACACATTAAGCTGAAACTGGATCACCTGGGTAAAGATGTGCTTGAAGCGCGTCTGCCGGGTATTCTTGAGCTGTCACGCACCTTTGCACACGTAGATCCTGTCAAAGAACCAATCCCAGTTATTCCAACCTGTCACTACATGATGGGTGGTGTGCCAACACAGGTTTCTGGTCAGGCGCTGAAACAAGACGCCAACGGTAATGACGTAGAAGTACAAGGTCTGTTTGCATGTGGTGAGATCGCAAGCGTATCTGTACACGGTGCAAACCGTCTGGGTGGTAACTCGCTGCTCGACCTTGTGGTCTTTGGCCGCGCAACGGGTCTGCATCTGGGTGAAACCCTAGCAGCCCAAGTTGAAGCACGTGATGCGTCTGAGTCCGACATTGAAGCGTCTCTGGCTCGTGTGAATCGCTGGAACACAACCCAGAAAGGTGAAGATCCGGTTCAAATCCGCAAAGACCTGCAATCATGTATGCAGAACAACTTCTCAGTCTTCCGTGAAGGCGAAGCTATGGCTAAAGGCCTGGAAGAGCTGAAAGTTATCCGCGAGCGTCTGAAAGAAGCCCGTTTGGATGACACGTCTATGGAGTTCAATACCCAGCGCATCGAATGTCTGGAGTTGGACAACCTGATGGAAACCGCGTTTTCTACCGCAGTGGCTGCAAACTACCGCACAGAGAGCCGTGGCGCCCATGCACGCTTTGACTTCCAAGATCGTGACGATGCGAACTGGTTGTGTCATACCATCTACAATCCGGAAACTGAAGCGATGTCCAAGCGTGATGTAAATATGCAGCCTGTTCATCGTGAAGCATTCCCGCCGAAAGCGCGTACTTACTAAGGGAGGTAGAAGATTATGAAACTCAATTTTTCTGTATATCGTTACAACCCTGATGTTGATGACGCGCCACACATGAAAGGCTATACGCTGGAAGTGCCGGACGGCTCAGACATGATGGTGCTCGATGCACTTATCTTGCTGAAAGAGCAAGATCCTTCGTTGGCGTTCCGTCGCTCGTGTCGTGAAGGTGTCTGTGGATCTGACGGCATCAATATGAACGGTAAGAACGGTCTGGCGTGTATTACTCCGCTCTCAGCACTCACTGACAAATCCAGCATCGTGATCCGTCCTTTGCCTGGCCTGCCAGTAGTACGTGACCTGATTGTAGATATGACTCAGTTCTACCAGAACTATGAGCGTGTTAAACCGTACCTTATTAACGACAGTACACCACCAGCACGTGAGAATCTGCAATCTCCGGATGACCGTGCGCACCTCGATGGTCTGTACGAGTGCATCATGTGTGCATGTTGCAGCACTTCGTGCCCATCATTCTGGTGGAACCCTGACAAATTCGTTGGCCCTGCGGGCTTGTTGGCAGCGTACCGTTGGCTTATCGATAGCCGTGATACTGCAACCGACGAACGTTTATCAGATCTGGACGACGCTTTTAGTGTTTTCCGTTGCCATAGTATTATGAACTGTGTAAATGTTTGTCCTAAAGGGTTAAATCCGACGAAAGCAATCGGCCATATTCGCTCAATGCTATTAAAACGCGCTGTGTAATATCGGCTTCTGTACCTACAATAACTTAAGATTTAAGCTCCCGTTTTAGGGAGCTTAAAAGGAACGCCGGTTAACCTCCGGTCGTAGCAACATAAAAACTAAGTGGTTAAGGGATAACAATGCAAAATGGCGTGATGAAGGCTTGGATTGAGTCTTCTCATTTGGCTGGCGCCAATGCAACTTACGTAGAAGATCTCTACGAACTGTACCTCAGTGACCCCGAGTCTGTAGATAGCGAATGGCGAGCAGTATTTGATGGTTTGCCTGTAATTAATGGCAACGCACCAGAGCAACCGCACTCAAGAGTTCGTGACTATTTCCGCAGACTTGCAACCGAGACAGCGCATTTCAGTGCCTCAGTCAGTGACCCCGACGTCGACGCGAAACAGGTTAAAGTTCTTCAACTTATCAACGCCTACCGTTTCCGTGGACATCAACAAGCAAATCTGGACCCTCTTGGTCTTTGGCTGCGTGATCGCGTGCCTGACCTGGATCCTGCTTTTCACAATTTAAACGAAGACGATTTCCAAGAAACCTTCAATGTCGGTTCTTTTGCTATTGGGCAAGAGAGCATGAAACTCGCTGATCTCTATGACGCACTAACGAAAACGTATTGCGGCGCGATCGGTGCAGAATACATGCACATTACCGATACGGAAGAAAAACGCTGGATTCAACAGCGTTTAGAGTCCGTCGTCGGTCAACCAAAGTTCTCAAGCGATGAAAAAATCACGTTGCTGGAAGAGCTGACTGCGGCTGAAGGTCTCGAGCGTTACCTAGGGGCAAAGTTCCCGGGCGCAAAGCGTTTCTCGCTTGAGGGCGGTGATGCACTGATCCCAATGGTGAAGGAAATTATTCGTCACTCTGGTGCAAACGGCGTTCGCGAAGTCGTGGTGGGTATGGCTCACCGCGGTCGTCTGAACATGCTGGTCAACGTGCTGGGTAAAAAACCCTCAGAGCTGTTTGATGAGTTTGCCGGCAAGCACGATGAAACCTGGGGTACCGGTGACGTTAAATACCACCAAGGTTTCTCCAGTGACTTTGCAACACCTGGTGGTGATGTTCATCTGGTGCTGGCTTTTAACCCTTCACACCTTGAAATCGTGAACCCTGTTGTCATGGGCTCTGTCCGCGCCCGTCAGGATCGCCTTGGTGACAAGAACGGTTCAAAAGTACTGCCAATCACAATTCACGGTGACTCTGCAATTGCGGGTCAGGGTGTGGTGCAAGAGACGTTCAACATGTCTCAGGCGCGTGGTTACAAAGTGGGTGGCACCATCCGCATTGTGGTCAACAACCAAGTTGGATTTACAACATCCAACCCGCACGATACCCGCTCGACCCAATACTGTACTGACATCGCGAAAATGGTGCAGGCTCCGATTTTCCACGTCAATGCAGATGATCCTGAAGCGGTCGCGTTTGTTGCCCGACTAGCACTGGACTACCGCAACGAGTTTAAACGTGATGTGGTGATTGATCTGGTTTGTTATCGCCGACACGGTCATAACGAAGCAGATGAGCCAAATGCGACTCAGCCTTTGATGTACCAGAAGATCAAGAAACATCCTACACCTCGCAAGATCTATGCAGATGTGCTGGATGGCGAAGGTGTTGCCGATTTAGAGAAGGCGACGCTGCTGGTTAACGAATACCGTGATGCCTTGGATCACGGCGAGTGTGTGGTGAAAGAATACCGTCCGATGGCACTGCACTCTGTCGACTGGTCTCCTTATCTTGGACATGATTGGACTGTAGAGTGGCCGCATACTTTTGATATGCAGCGTTTGGTTGAACTGGGCAAGCGCATTTGTACATACCCGGAAAGCCACAAACTTCACAGCCGCGTTAATAAGCTCTATACCGATCGTCAGGCCATGGTAAATGGCGAAAAGGCGCTGGATTGGGGTATGGCGGAAACCTTGGCATACGCAACCATCGTCGATGAGAGCAAGCGTATCCGTATTTCAGGTCAGGATTCTGGCCGTGGTACTTTCTTCCATCGTCACTCTGTACTGCACAACCAGAACGATGCGAGCACCTACATTCCACTGTCGAATATTCATGACAAACAGGGGCCTTTCCAGGTCTTCGATTCCGTCTTGTCAGAAGAAGCCGTACTTGCGTTTGAATACGGTTATGCAACAGCAGAGCCAGGTGGCCTGACCATCTGGGAAGCGCAGTTTGGTGACTTTGCCAACGGTGCTCAGGTGGTTATCGACCAGTTCATCAGCTCTGGCGAACAAAAGTGGGGCCGTATGTGTGGCCTGACAATGTTGTTGCCACACGGCTATGAAGGGCAGGGACCAGAACACTCATCTGCACGCTTGGAGCGCTACTTGCAGCTTTGCGCTGAGCAAAACATGCAGGTTATCGTGCCGTCAACACCGGCGCAGGTATACCACATGTTGCGTCGTCAGGTGTTCCGTCCAATGCGCCGTCCTTTGATTGTAATGTCGCCAAAATCCCTGCTGCGTCATCCACTGTGTACCTCTACTCTGGACGACCTGGCAAACGGCAATTTCCAACCAGCAATCGGCGAGATTGACGAGCTGGATCCAAAAGCGGTTAAACGTGTTGTGATGTGTTCAGGCAAGGTTTACTACGACCTGCTTGAAACCCGTCGTAAGGAAGAAATCAAAGACGTCGCCATTGTTCGTATTGAGCAGTTGTATCCATTCCCGAAAGAGGATTTGCAGGCAGCGATCAGCGAATACGTCAACGCCAAAGACTTTGTATGGTGTCAGGAAGAGCCCCAAAACCAGGGCGCTTGGTACAGTAGCCAGCACAATTTCCGATTGGCAATCCCGGCAGATGCCACCTTGAGTTACGCAGGCCGTGCGGCTTCAGCGTCGCCGGCGGTTGGTTACATGTCGGTACACTTAAAACAACAAAAGGCGTTGATAGAAGACGCGCTTACCCTGAATTAAGAACTAGAAAGTTAAGGAATTAAACACAATGACAATCGAAATTCTGGTTCCCGACCTTCCTGAGTCTGTTGCTGATGCAACAGTCGCGACATGGCACAAGAAACCAGGTGATGCGGTTAGCCGTGACGAAGTGCTGGTAGATATTGAAACGGATAAAGTTGTACTGGAAGTTCCTGCACCTGACGACGGTGTTTTGGAAGCCATTCTTGAAGAAGAAGGGGCTACAGTCCTGTCTAAACAGCTTCTGGCCAAGTTGAAGCCAGGCGCAGTAGCAGGCGAGCCAACGAAAGATGTGCCAGCATCTTCTGAAGCATCTCCGGATAAGCGTCACACCGCTTCTTTGAGTGAAGAGTCAAACGATGCACTGAGCCCTGCGGTTCGTCGTCTTCTGGCTGAAAACGACCTGACTCCAGAGCAAATTAAAGGCACTGGTGTGGGCGGTCGTATCACCCGTGAAGACGTTGACGCGTTCTTGAAAAACGGTGGCACTAAAGCCGCTGCCCCAGCTGCTGCAAAAGAAGAAGCGCCAGCTCTGGGTCACCGCAGTGAGAAGCGTGTGCCAATGACACGTCTTCGTAAGCGTGTTGCAGAGCGTCTGCTGGAAGCGAAAAACAGCACGGCGATGTTGACCACGTTCAACGAAGTGAACATGAAGCCAATCATGGACATTCGTAAGCAATACAAAGATGTATTCGAAGAGCGTCACGGTATTCGCCTGGGTTTCATGTCTTTCTATGTGAAAGCAGTCGTTGAAGCGCTGAAACGCTACCCAGAAGTGAACGCGTCAATTGATGGTGATGACATCGTGTATCACAACTTCTTTGATGTCAGCATGGCAGTGTCAACGCCTCGTGGTCTGGTAACGCCAGTATTGCGTGATTGCGATCGTCTGGGCTTGGCTGAAATTGAAAAAGGCATCAAAGAACTGGCAATCAAAGGCCGCGATGGCAAGCTGACCGTTGAGGAGCTTACTGGTGGCAACTTCACCATTACTAATGGTGGTGTGTTTGGTTCACTGATGTCGACACCAATTATCAATCCACCGCAAGCCGCAATTCTGGGTATGCACAAAATCCAGGATCGCCCAATGGCGGTTGATGGCAAAGTCGAAATCCTACCGATGATGTACCTTGCTCTTTCATACGACCACCGTTTGATCGACGGACGTGAGTCTGTTGGCTTCCTGGTGACTGTAAAAGAGCTTTTAGAAGACCCAACACGTCTGCTGCTTGACGTTTAATTAGCAGCTCGGCGTCTGCCGAAAAACAGGGGGCTGGAGCCCCCTGTGTGGAAAGCAAAAAAATCAAACCTATAAAACGGAAATAGACACGGATAGAACATCATGAATCTGCACGAATATCAGTCAAAACAGCTCTTTGCTGAATACGGACTGCCCGTCTCTGAAGGGTATGCATGCGACACACCTCAGGAAGCCGCAGAAGCTGCAGCAAAACTGGGCGGTGACAAGTGGGTTGTTAAATGTCAGGTCCACGCAGGTGGTCGTGGTAAAGCCGGCGGCGTTAAGCTGGTAACAACCAAAGAAGAAATCAAAGAGTTTGCTCAACACTGGCTGGGTAAAAACCTGGTTACTTATCAAACAGACGCGAACGGTCAGCCGGTAAGCAAAATCCTGGTTGAAGATTGCACTGATATTGCGAAAGAACTTTACCTGGGTGCGGTTGTAGACCGTGGCTCTCGTCGCGTTGTTTTCATGGCATCAACAGAAGGTGGTGTGGAAATCGAGAAAGTGGCGGAAGAGACGCCAGAGCTGATCCACAAAGCCGCTATCGATCCATTGGTTGGTCCTCAACCATACCAAGGCCGTCAATTGGCGTTTAAACTGGGCCTTCAAGGCGACCAAATCAAGCAATTCACCAAGATTTTCATGGGTATTGCAAAACTGTTTATCGAGCGTGATGTTGCACTGGTTGAAGTTAACCCTCTGGTTATTACCGACCAAGGTAACCTGCACTGTCTGGATGCCAAACTGTCTATCGACAGCAACGCGGTATACCGTCAGCCAAAAATCCGTGAAATGCACGACCCAACGCAAGATGACCCACGCGAAGCACATGCTGCGCAATGGGAACTGAACTATGTTGCGCTGGATGGCAACATCGGTTGCATGGTAAACGGTGCGGGCCTTGCAATGGGTACCATGGACATCGTAAACCTGCATGGCGGTAGCCCTGCAAACTTCTTGGATGTTGGTGGCGGTGCGACAAAAGAGCGCGTAACAGAAGCATTCAAAATTATCCTCTCTGACGACAAAGTTAAAGCCGTTCTGGTAAACATCTTTGGCGGTATTGTACGCTGTGACCTGATCGCAGACGGTATTATCGGTGCTGTTGAAGAAGTTGGCGTTAAAATCCCTGTCGTTGTTCGCCTTGAAGGTAACAACGCGGAGCTTGGCGCGAAGAAACTGGCTGAGTCAGGCCTGAACATTATTGCTGCGACCTCACTGACTGAAGCAGCAGAGAAAGTTGTTGCTGCAGCGGAGGGTAAATAATGTCTGTTTTGATCAACAAAGATACCAAAGTCATTTGTCAGGGCTTCACCGGTGGTCAGGGTACTTTCCACTCTGAGCAGGCGATTGATTACGGCACACAAATGGTTGGTGGTGTTTCTCCAGGTAAGGGTGGCACTACCCACCTTGGTCTGCCGGTGTTTAACACCGTTGCAGAAGCTGTAGAAGCGACTGGCGCGACAGCAACCGTTATCTATGTACCGGCTCCATTCTGTAAAGATGCGATTCTTGAAGCGATCGACGCAGGTATCGAGCTGATTGTGACTATCACTGAAGGTATCCCAACGCTGGATATGCTGGAAGTGAAGGTGAAGCTGGATGAAGCTGGCGTTCGCATGATCGGTCCAAACTGCCCGGGCGTTATCACTCCTGGGGAATGTAAGATTGGTATCATGCCGGGTCACATCCACAAGCCAGGTAAAGTCGGTATCGTATCGCGTTCAGGTACACTGACTTATGAAGCGGTTAAGCAAACGACCGATGAAGGTTTCGGCCAATCAACCTGTGTAGGTATCGGTGGTGACCCAATTCCGGGTTCTAACTTCATCGACATCCTGAAATTGTTCGAAGAAGACCCTGAAACTGAAGCAATTGTGATGATCGGTGAAATCGGTGGTACCGCGGAAGAAGAAGCGGCTGCGTACATCAAAGATCACGTCACTAAGCCTGTGGTTTCTTATATTGCTGGTGTTACAGCGCCTCCGGGTAAACGCATGGGTCACGCTGGTGCGATCATTTCCGGTGGTAAAGGGACGGCGGAAGATAAATTCGCAGCACTGGAAGCCGCAGGTGTCACGACGGTTAAAAGCTTGGCTGATATCGGCAAGGCGCTTCGTCAGCGTACTGGCTGGTAAACATACCGCCCAAATGTAAAAAAACCGCTCATTCAATGAGCGGTTTTTTTGTTTTTTAGGAAAGCGATTAAGCATCCTGTTTGCGTAAATAGCTCAGAAAGAACAGGGCGCCCGCGGCTACGACAACGGAAGGGCCGGCGGGGGTGTCTTCAAACCATGATAACGAAATACCACCCAATACGGATAACACACCAATCAGGCTTGCCTTGATAGCCATCTGTTCAGGGCTTTTTGAGAAGCGGCGGGCTGTTGCTGCCGGTATGATCATCAATGATGTGATTATCAGCGCCCCGACAAACTTCATCGCCACGGCAATCACTAATCCCACCAGTAACATAAGGACAAGTTTTAATTTGTCGACATCGTAACCGTCGACACGCGCCATTTCTTCATTCACCGTAATGGCCAGAAGTGGCGTCCATAGACGGTACAGCAGCAAAGAGACCGCAGCACAGCCTGCGGCAATCCATCCAAGATCTGCCGTGGTGACTGACAACAAATCACCGAACAAATATGCCATTAAGTCGACACGCAAATCGTCAACAAAGCTGATACACACTAACCCCAGAGACAAAGAGGTATGGGCTATGATACCGAGCAAGGTATCGGTTGATACTGTGCTCTTGCGTTGTAGGCCGACCAAAAGGGCTGCAATCACCAAGCAGGTCACAATCAGTGCCAGATTAAGGTTGATTTGCAGCATAAAGCCAAGTGCCAAACCCAACAGAGAACCATGTGCCAGTGTGTCACCGAAGTAGGCCATGCGACGCCAGACCACGAATGAGCCGAGAGGGCCAACAGTAGCTGCGATACAAATACCTGCGAGAAGCGGTATTGCCAGAAATTCAAACATCTTTATGCGCTCCATGTTGGCATGGCCCAACAGGGTGGCCGGATAAGTCGTGGTCGTGGTTATGGTGGTGATGATACAGAGCGAGTTGTTCGCTCTCCCGTCTTCCAAACAGAGCAACATATTCTGGGTGTGATGAAATGGCTTCGGGTTCACCGGAACAACAAATATGGTGCTGCAGACAAATAACCTCATCCGTTTTTGCCATGACCAGATGTAGGTCATGGGATACCATCAGTACGCCGCAATGCAGCATTTCTTTGAGGCGGGCAATCAGACTGTAAAGTTCCAGTTGACCAGCGACATCCACCCCTTGAACAGGCTCATCAAGAACCAGTAGATCCGGCTTTTTCAGCAACGCACTGGCAAGTAAAACACGCTGGGTTTCCCCCCCGGACAGGGTATGCATGTTGCTGTGGAGCAAATGTCTGGCGTTGACCAATTGAAGGGCTTCATCAAGTGTATTGGCATTTGCCAGTGGAGAGAGTTTCAAAAAACGCTCGACCGTGAGTGGCAGGCTTGGGTTCAACTGCAGTTTCTGCGGGACATAACCGACCTTAAGTCCTTTTATACGCTCAACCGACCCTTCCGTTGGACGGGTAAGGCCAATCACGGTTTTTACCAGCGTTGATTTACCTGCTCCGTTGGGGCCAATCAGCGTTGTGATCTTATTGCGGGACAGTGAGAAAGAGACGCGGTCAAGCACGTTTCTTTCGTCAAATACCACTGAAACGTTGTTAAGCGTAATTAGAGGTGTGGACATAATTTGAACACGGTGTTTAAAAATGAAATGTTATAATATAACATTTCATGGATTTTGAAAATGTCGCCAGATGGAACCCATTATGACTAGACTGATTAATCGTCTCATTATTGCCCTATTGTTGACCTTCCCTTTTTACGCTTCGGCAGCACCTTACCTGGTGACCACTATCAAGCCGATTGGCCTTATTGCAAAGGACATCGCTGGTGACAATGCAACCGTGGATGTGCTGTTGCCGGACAACGCATCCCCACATGACTACTCACTGAAACCCTCTGATGTGAAGAAACTGCGCCAAGCAGACCGGGTATTCTGGGTAGGGCCTGAGATGGAGCTGTTTTTAAGTAACACATTGGAAAACGCCGACAACGCGGTGAGGTTAACGGACTTCCCTGGCATGCCGGTGCTCTCTTACGATGGCAATGAATCCGATCATGACCATCACGGACATGATCATGACCACGAAGGGATTGATGGTCATATCTGGTTGGGGCCGGAGCAAGCCAAAGTGGTTGCCCGTGCTGTATATGAAAACCTAGTCCATCTCGACCCTGAACATAAAGATGCCTATACCGAAAACCTCAACCTGTTTAATGGGCAAGTTGATGACGCATCAACAAAAATAGCGCAGCAGTTGGCTCAATCTCCGAAAGGGGGGTATTTCTTATTTCACGATGCCTACGGCTACTTTGAAAAAAGCTTTGGTCTGAAGCCTCTTGGTCACCTTACTGTCAATCCTGACAGAAAACCGGGAGCCAAGACCTTAGTGAAAATCCGCAATGCGATCAAAGACGGGCAAGCAAGTTGTGTGTTCAGCGAGCCGCAATATAACCCTGCGATGGTGGAATCATTGGTCAACGGTACCAATGCAAACGTTGTATTGTTGGATCCGATGGCGAAAAACCTGACGCTGAAAAAAAATCACTATGCAGACTTTCTCAACGCTCTGGGTCAAAGTTATACCGCGTGCTTTACAAAGTGAGCATAACCGCCAATGCACGAAGACTGTGAAACGCCCAAATAGCAGAGAATGCATATGGTACTCGCTTTTGTATCATCAAGTGATATCGATCGCATATGCGCACCTGAACAGTTAGCTGCAAGGTAAAAGTGGGGAGAATAGAACGACAACAACCCATATCAAACATAATTATGTTGTCTTTTCTGTTCTCTTTGCTTGCACAATTTAGAGCCTGCTTTTACCTGGTGATGGTATTTTTTGCCACCACAACATTCGCATCCCCTCTTTTTTATACCTTCCCCTATTCAAGCGCCAACGCAACCGGGAAGTTTAAAGACATTGAGTATGTCGAAAATAAGGGTGTTTGGTTATTGGATAGTGATGGCAAAGTCAGCTATTACGACGGTATCCATTACCACAACATGAATGCATTCACTAAGTCTGGCGTTACCCCTGTCATGCAGATTGCCTCATTCCAATCTTCGTTCTGGCAGCTCACAGACGGTCAATTGCAAATCTACTCAAACGATAGTAACCAGTTTAAAACGGTACCGTTACCAGGGGCTGCGGTGGATCTGGCACATGATAACCACTCGCTTTATGTCACAACGGCGAATGCGACTTTCCGTATATCAGCAGAAACCCTAAGTGCAGAAAAAGTCAGTGAGAAAGCCTATGAGCGCCTTTTCAATGGCTATGATTCTGTGCTCGGGCTCTACGATGGCAAATTGTTCTCATTAAATAATGGCCAGGATATCCTCATGCTTGGTACGTTGGATGTGACGATTGCCCGCGCCTATGGCGATACCATCTGGGTTGGTTCAACCAACGGACTGGCACGCTATGACGACGGGATTTTAGTCGCTACCTATCTGCCAACCTTGCCGGTGTTCGATATTGAAGTGAACCAGGAAGGGGTTTGGGCTGCCACCTCCGCGGGATTGTATTTGGGGAAAGCACACCTTGGGCAGACCGGGGAATTCATGCCAATCGACGGTAAATTTGATGACCGTTTCAGCTTCTCAGGAAGGTATGTTTCCGATATCGAACTGAGTGACAAGGGAGAGCTTTGGATTGCTACCGAATCGGGGCTGAATTTCCGGCCTCCAATGGCTCAGGACATTCTCCGCTTCCCTCTCTATGCTTTGTCACCAAACAGGAACGATGAAGAGTTTTCTGCGTTGGTTCCCTGGCGTGATAAATATCTTGTTGCTGCGCGTTACAAGCTGGTGACACTGAATAGCGATTTGAGCCCTTTGCAATCGGTAAAACTCGATGTAGAGGTGGAAAGTATGGCGGTGCTGAATGACATCCTTTGGATTGGGTCAGCATCAGGGCTGAGGGGATATAATCCGCAAACACTCCAGCCCATTGACCGGATACTACCCGTTAAGTTAAAGCGGTTGGCGGTCGACGCAATCATCAGTGACAGCCATTCGCTTTGGATCTCGTCAGGAGCTAACCTTTACCGGTTTTGGCCAAGTACGGAAACAGTCATTGATTTTGGCAATGACTGGGCTGGAAGCATTGATACCAGTCTGACGTCCGTTGTTGATATGGATGAAAAAGGCACATGGCTCGGTACCACAAACGGTCTCTATCTCTACTTCGATGGACGCTTTGTCCCCACGCTTAGTCGCGAAGATGTAGGCAGGGTCAACTCTTTACACGCCATCAATGCAAGTACGCTCTGGTTAGCGACGAGCAAGGGGATCTTTAAATATGGTGGCGCCGGGGAAATGAGCTCTGCTTTTCATTTTTCGGGCAGAACTGAAGAAGTTGTGACATGTCTTACTGCGTCAAATGCTCAGGTGTTTGCGATTACCAATATGGGGACTTATGCCGTCGGAACTGAAACAGAAGCGCTAAGTTTTGCCCCACAAATCAAACACCGCAATCACCTTTCGTCGCGCCACTATGCCTGCACAACCGACAACAACCGAATGATTATGGCCGGGGACGAAGGCGTGTTTTCTATACCGCTGCCGGTGTTAGAGATAATGATGTCGGGAGAACGGCACAATCCGACCACCGGCGCTATTCATCTCAATGGACATCCCTGGCGGTTCAATATTTCTCCTACTGAGCCGCTTGAGGTGCCCAATGGTGCATCCCTGATGGTTGAGGTTGGACAATTGCCTTTCAATCAATTCAGTGAGGTTGTCTATCGCCTTGAAGGCGAAAGTCACAGCGAATGGTATGCGACAAAAGACCACCGGCTGGTTTTCAGTGCGCTTGAGTCCGGGGACTATACCCTGTTGATTAAACTCAAAGAAGGAGCCAAAGAAACGGCTGAATTCCAACTGATGCGTATCCAGGTCAAGTCTTCATGGTATGAGCGGGTAGGCGTCATGGTGGCATTGTTGTTGCTCTTTGCGTTGATGCTAATCGCTTCTTACCGCCGTAAACACGCGGCTGTTCGTGAACAAAACCGGCAGTTGAGAAGCACGGTTCACCGCAAAGTCGCGGTAATAGACAAGCAGCAATCAGATGTATGCCGCAGCAATGTTCTGGTGCAAACCCAACAGTTCATAGAGTGCTTTGACGCTGAAGTTGAATATGACGAATCCACACCGGATAAAGCGGCGGTGGCCGGTGTCCAGACGCAAAAAGACAGCGAAACCTGGGCAAGGAGCGTGCTGAGTGAGATTCAGTATAACTTCCATGATCCTGACTATTCGCTGGCCATATTGGCCAAAACGCTTTACTCGTCAGAGCGGAGTCTACAGCGTCGTTTCCGTCAGGAGTTTAATGCCACCTTTAAAGACCTGCTTATTGCCACGCGTTTGGAAAATGCCAAACGTATGCTGTGTCAGGGGGATAAAATAACCGATGTTGCCGTGTCTTGTGGTTTCAACGAACCGTCGTACTTTACCAAGTCTTTTAAAGCAAGATTTGGCGTAACGCCGTCGCAGTTTAGGGATGGGTGTGAAGCCTTGGAAGAGAAAAAAAAGAGCGTGGTATAGTCGCCAGACCATACCACGGGCGTCAAAGACACCTTCGCTTGCTGCCGGAGGTGTGTGGGTGACCACACACCGTCTGGAATTCGTTTCAATTAACGTGGATTCATTAAACCGATTTTCGCTTCCTGAGCGATAGTAATTTCCCGCCAACATTTCATTTCAATGAAAATGGGTTCCTTTTTTTGTTCTCTGTCGAAAAAAGTTCGCCACTTATTCCACTGAATATCCTTGTTTTAACGATTTTGCCTAAAAATCCCGTGATGTTAGTTCAGCTTGTTCGGGGAGGGACTCGTGCTACAGGCTGCTTTGGTTTGATGGCTTTTAACGAAGTTAACGTTTTTTTTGACGAAATTGACGAGAGGGTAAAATCATTCCCGGTTGAGTAATCGCTGGAAGTGCCGTTTTTGTTGATCAAAAACAACTTTATTCCAGTAACATTTTGCAATACTCTTCATTGTAAATGTATATGATTCTCATTTGGGTTGAGGTTATGAAGCTTAGTGAGCTAAAACCGGGAATGTCGGGGCGGGTTATCTCTCTTTCAAACGTTCCAACGCTTCCGCGTAAAAGGCTAATGGCAATGGGACTGCTGCCTGATACCGATGTCAGTATTGTGCGTTATGCGCCAATGGGCGATCCCCTGCAGCTTCGTGTCCGTGGATGTGACATCGCGCTGCGTTTGAGTCTGGCTGAGCAGGTTGAGGTTTCACCGCATGAGCAATAAGCAAGTACTTACCGTTGGTAATCCAAACTCAGGAAAAACCACGCTGTTTAATCGCCTGACCGGTGGTAAGCAGGAGATTGGTAACTGGGCGGGCGTGACGGTTGATAAAAAGACCGGTCAGGCGGATCTGGGCAATCAACAATGCTCGCTGACAGATTTGCCGGGCATTTATACCCTCGACAATGCAGATGGTGAAAATAGCCTGGATGAGTCTATTGCTATTTCCGCGCTGTTTTCTCTGCCAAGTGATCTGATCATCAATGTCGTTGATGCAGGCAGCCTTGAACGAAGCCTCTACCTGACACTTCAGCTCAGGGAGTTGGGACGGCCTATGGTTGTTGTTCTCAACAAAATGGACATTGCAGAAAAACACGGTTTCCGCATTGATACTGAGGTTTTGTCTGAGCTTTTGGGTTGTCGTGTGCTCACCGTTACGGCAACGTCACCGGCTTCCGTTGACAGCTTTAAGTCTGCGCTGAATGACGTGCTGAATAATAGAGAAGAAAGCACACCGCTACAGCTTCACTATGGCGAACCTCTTGAAGCAGCTATCGATACACTGGGCGACGCATTGAAAGCTGCGGGTTATACCTACACACGTGCTGCCGCTATCCGTCTGCTTTGTGGTGATCAGGCGCTCATCCATCAGGTGCCTGACCCGGTCAAGCAATGCCTGAATGCAACCAATCAAACCCTAACCGGGCATGATATTGACTTGACTGTAGCGGACGTACGCTATTCTGACGTTGCCGATATTTGCCACAAGAGTAAACGCCAAATTGTGCCTTTAAAAGCGCGCGTGACAGATGCTATTGATAACGTCGTACTCAACCGCTACCTCGGTATCCCCATTTTCTTTGCTGTGATGTACCTGATGTTTATGTTCTCCATTAACATCGGCAGTGCGTTCATCGACTTCTTTGATATCAGTACCGGTGCGCTGTTGGTGGATGGCGGCCACTACCTTCTCGACAGCCATTTGCCTGTCTGGTTGGTCACTATTATTGCAGACGGTATTGGTGGCGGCATTCAGACTGTCGCGACCTTTATTCCGGTTATTGCCTGTCTTTATCTCTTTATGTCACTGCTGGAAAGCTCGGGCTACATGGCGCGTGCAGCCTTTGTGCTGGATAAAGCGATGCAGAAAATCGGTTTGCCAGGCAAGGCATTTGTCCCTCTAGTACTTGGTTTTGGCTGTAACGTACCGGCAATCATGGCGACACGTACGCTGGATCAGGAACGTGAACGCCGACTCGCTGCTGCTATGGCACCGTTTATGTCCTGTGGCGCCCGTTTGCCGGTTTACGCGCTGTTTGCAGCGGCATTTTTCCCAGATAACGGCCAGAACATTGTTTTCCTTCTTTATCTGTTGGGAATCGTGATGGCGGTATTTACCGGCATGGTCATGCGCAAAGTTCTGTTTCCAGGGGACAGTGAAGCTTTGTTGATGGAAATGCCACGTTATGAGTGGCCGCGTCTGAAAGACGTAGTACTGAAGACATGGCACAAGCTGAAGCGTTTTGTACTGGGCGCAGGCAAAACGATTGTTGTGGTTGTTACTCTGTTGAGCTTCATGAATTCGGTCGGCACCGACGGTTCTTTCGGTCACCAGGATTCAGACTCATCCGTGTTAGCGAAAGTTGCTCAGACTATCACGCCAGTATTCAGCCCAATGGGGATTCAGGAAGATAACTGGCAGGCGACGGTGGGTATTATTACCGGTATTTTCGCAAAAGAAGCCGTCGTAGGTACGCTGAACAACCTGTATGCCACAACAGCGACAGAAAATGATGCGCCATACAACCTTATGAACAGCCTGCACGACGCTGTACTGACGATTCCGGAAAACCTGTTGGGATTGAACTTTGTCGACCCGCTGGGCCTGGATGTTGGCAACCTACCGGATAAGGCTGCAGTAGCAGAAGAGCAGGGCGTGGATATGAGCATTTTTGCTAATCTCAGTCTGAACTTTACGGCAGCGAGCGCGTTCTCCTACCTGGTCTTTATTTTGCTATACACCCCGTGTGTTGCAGCCATGGGGGCCTATGTCCGTGAATTTGGCCGTCCTTATGCCGTATTCATCGCAAGCTGGACCATGTTGCTGGCGGTCGTTTCTGCCACGGTTTGTTATCAAGTGCTGACTTTTATGTCGTCGCCGGTAGCCAGTGCAATGTGGGTGGCGATCAGTATGGCGCTCATGCTGGGGGCTATCTTCAGCCTGAAGCACTCTGCGCGTCTGAATAACAGGCTTAGGGCTGCAGCCGTATGATCCTGACCGAGCTGAAAGACTATGTCATCGCTCACCCCCAGTGTTCGGCAAGTGAACTTGCCAAGCAGTTTGCGCTTTCTGAGGATGGAGTTGATGCCATGCTGGCGGCTTGGGTGAAGCGTGGCAAGCTTAAGATCACCGTCTCTGAATCCCGGGGACGGGTAGAAAAGCGCTACCTTTGGGTAGACGATCAATTAGGGATCACTGTCCTGTCATGAACAAAGCGGTCTGAAAAGACCGCTTTTTCTTTATCCTGCCACTGTAAAGTCGGCAATTTCATCTAAATGGGCACGCCATTTTTCTGCCGCTTCAATCTGGGACAGTTCGTGTCTGACGATACCGTGTGTATTTCCCCAAACTGGTCCTGGCCAGGCAATGTCTGTCTGGAATCGGGCAATGTGATGGACATGCAGTTGCGGCACCATATTCCCCAGCGCACCAATATTGATTTTGTCGGGTGAGGCAAATTGTTCCAGTCGGGAGGCAATAAGGGAGGATTCGCGCATGAACTGCTGCTGGTCTTGCTCACTCAAATGATGCAGTTCAGTGATCCCATCGACTTTAGGGACGAGGATAAGCCAGGGGCCGATGTCTTCTTTACTCAGCAATACACGACAAAGAGGAAGGTCTCCCAGCCATGTTGTATCTGCTTCCAATCGTGGATGGAGTGCAAATGCCATTGTTATTCTCTGGTTTATTTAAGTTTTGCCAAACTACTGCGAATTCCCGGAAAAGTAAACCAATGACAAAGCTAAAACTCTTGCTCAAACTGGCAGGAGGCGTTTGCGTAAATACCTTGTCATAGTCACAAAAGCGGCGCTCTGTCTGCGATTGGACAACGCCTTGGCAGTTTAGCGTTTAGGCTAAAATAAAGACGACCATGTACGAGTTCGTGAGGCGTGAATGGACTATATCGAAGTGCTGGATTATTGGTTTGGTGATGCTGAGGCGCCCGAAGCGGGTGATACGTTGCAGGCGTTATGGTTTCAAGGTTGTGATGAAAGCGATGCGTATATCCGAGAGCATTTTCTGCCACATGTCAGTATGGCCGGCGAGGGGAAAATGTCGCAGTGGCTATCTACGCCCCAAGGCACACTGGCGATGATCATTCTACTTGACCAGTTCAGCCGCCGAATCTACCGCGGACTCAGTGCGGCATTCCGTTACGATGAGTTTTCCCTTGCTGTCTGTAAACGCGGGTTGGCCAGCGGGCAGGATCTGACCCTTCAGCCGATACAGCGCGCCTTTTTCTATATGCCGCTTCAGCACTCAGAGCATATTGAAGATCAGGAAGAGGCCTTGTTCCGTTACAGCCAGCTGTGCGAGTCGGTCTCGCAGGATGAAGCGGGTTTGTTTGAAAATATTTACCGCCACGCCAGAAACAACTTTGACATCATCAAACGTTTTGGCCGTTATCCTAACCGGAATGCTGCCCTGGGCCGCTTATCGACCGAAAAGGAACTGCAATGGCTGGCAGGTGGCGGGGCGAAAATTGAACATTAACGCGGTGCTCAGCGACAAAGCGGCATAACGCGGTTCCGGCCCTGGGTTTTGGCATTGTAAAGCGCATCGTCAGTACGGGTGATCAACACGTTCTTATCTTCCCCGGCACAACGCTCTCCAACACCAAACGAGGCAGTGATAGAGTTGATCTTCTGCCCGGTTCGTTTGTCTGTCACTGAAAGCCTTTCCAGAGATACCCGTGCTTTTTCCGCAAGCAAATACGCTGACTTCTGTGAACTTCCTGGTGCGATAACGGCAAATTCCTCACCGCCATAGCGAAAGACTGAGCCTGCTGTTCCAATGACCTGCATCAGCTTTTGCGCCACGATCTTTAATACCTTGTCACCCATCTGGTGCCCGTATTCATCATTGAAGGATTTAAAGTGATCAATGTCAGCCAGAAGCAGGCTGAAAGGCGTGTGCTGCTCGATACAGTCGTTAATCTGCTTATCGAACTCCCGGCGGTTGAGGCAACCGGTCAGTGCATCGTGTGACGCTTGCTTTTTGTACTCTTCAAGCTGGCGTGTCAACAAGTCAATTTCTGAGCGTTGGTTGGAAACCTGGAGCTGATATTGTGAGGTGGTATTGAGCAGTTGCTGGGAGCCCGTTATCAGTTCCTGAAGGACTTGTTTCCCTTCGCTGCCGATTGAAGCATTGCTGTTCGCGGTTTCCAGTTTGGTGACGGAAGAACTCAGGATGTCCCGGAACTCTTTGGTATCAGAGACGGTATGTTCCATGGAGTCGCCAAGGTCAGCCGCCAGTGATTCCAGTTTTTGCCGGAAGCTATCCATTTCTTTTTTTGCATCGTCCAGCAGAAAAGTTTCAATCAGTGAATCGCATTGTGCGACGGAGCAGCTGCCATAGCGTTCGACAGTATCATCTACCGCTTGATTTAACTGGGGATAGGTTTGCGCGCAGTAGGTGTACCAAAGTGAAAAGTAATGAGGAGTGGTCGGCACTTTATACTTTACCATCAGCGGAACAGCGCGCTTGAAAATACGCGTGGCTTCAAAAAATGCGTAATCGCCCATGACGTCATCCTGACCTGTTTTGTATATCAATAATCATACGACATCTGGCGTAAGATTTAACAGCAGGCATAAAAAAGCCCCGGGGAAAATGCCGGGGCTTTGTGATCAAGCACGTAAATCTATTAGCGATTACATACGTTCAAGCGTTTTGATGCCAAGAAGATCAAGACCCTGCTTGATGGTCTTCGCAGTCAGAGCAGCCAGTTTCAGGCGGCTTTGCTTGGTTTCGCCTTCAGCATTCAGTACCGGGCACGCTTCGTAGAAGCTAGAGAAAGTGCCTGCCAGATCGAACAGGTAGCTACACATAATGTGTGGCTGACCTTCACGGGCAACGCCATCCACTGCTTCTTCAAATTGCAGCAGTTTGGAAACCAGCGCTTTTTCTTTTTCATCTTCAACGATGATCTTGCCATCGATGTTGTTGATGTCGATACCGGCCTTGTTGAAGATAGATGCCACACGGGTGTAAGCATATTGCATGTAAGGCGCAGTGTTGCCTTCAAACGCCAGCATGTTGTCCCAGTCAAACACGTAGTCAGTGGTACGGTGTTTAGACAGGTCAGCGTATTTCACCGCTGCCATTGCTACTGTGTTAGCAATGTTCGCTTTCTCTTCAGCAGACAGGCTTGGGTTTTTCTCTTCGATCAGCTTGTTCGCGCGAACTTCTGCTTCATCCAGCAAATCAGCCAGACGAACAGTACCACCCGCACGGGTTTTGAATGGCTTGCCATCTTTACCCAGCATCATACCGAATGCATGGTGCTCCAGGCTCATTGACTCTGGCACGTAGCCCGCTTTACGAACGATGGTCCACGCCTGCATCAGGTGCTGGTGCTGACGTGAGTCGATGAAGTACAGCACGCGATCCGCGTTGAACGTTTCGTAGCGGTATTTCGCACACGCGATATCGGTGGTGGTGTACAGGAAGCCGCCGTCACGCTTCTGGATGATAACACCCATAGGCTCGCCGTCTTTGTTCTTGTACTCGTCCAGGAACACAACCACTGCGCCGTCGTCTTCTACCGCCAGACCTTTTGCTTTCAGATCTTCGACGATGCCAGCCAGCATGCTGTTGTACATGCTTTCACCCATCACGTCTTTATCGGTCAGGGATACGTTCAGACGGTCATAGTTACGCTGGTTTTGCTCCAAAGTGATCTTAACCAGTTGCTGCCATTTTTCTTTGCAGTACTCGTCGCCGCTTTGCAGACGAACCACGTAGTTACGCGCAGTTTTCGCGAACTCTTCGTCTTCGTCGTACAGTGCTTTTGATTCGCGGTAGAAGCCTTCGATGTCGCTCAGATCCATCGAAATATCGCCGCCTTGTGCTTCATGGCGCTCAAGGTTTGCGATCAGCATGCCGAACTGCGTACCCCAGTCACCCAGGTGGTTGGCACGAATCACGTTGTGACCCAAAAACTCAAGGGTACGTACAACTGCATCGCCGATGATGGTTGAACGCAGGTGACCAACGTGCATTTCTTTCGCTACGTTTGGTGCTGAGTAGTCAACAACGATGTTTTGTTTTTCAGCTTGCGCGACACCCAAACGGCTGTCTGCCAGCGCTGCATCTGCTTGCGCCGACAGCCACTCTGGGCTCAGGAAGATATTGATAAAGCCAGGGCCTGCAATTTCCGTTTTTGCAGCCATGCCATCCAGGTCCAGAACATCCAATACTTTCTGCGCGAATTCACGCGGGTTGCAACCCAGTTGTTTGGCAACACCCATGATGCCATTGGCTTGGTAGTCACCAAATTGCGCTTTCGCTGATTGACGAACAGCCGCTGGGCTGCCTTCCGGTGCGCCGGCAGCAACCATAGCTGCAGCGACTTTTTCATTGAGAAGGGCTTGAATATTCACTTGCTTACCTTAATTTTGCACCCGACTAAGACAGCGCCGGGTCAACTGAACTTGCTAAAGCAAAAATCCGTCAACAATACCGAGCGTGTTGCATGAATGTGCTGGGCATGGTTGACGGCTTTAATACTGAGTTTCAAACACCAGATACGGTGCGGAAAGTTAGCGGTAATAATACCCACAAACGGAGACCGTTTGAAAGCGGATTCCAATGAAATAGGCGTAATTCATAGCATTCACGAGACGAGGCTGTACCGGTATCGTGCACAAAGGAAGTCAGGATGTTACATTGCGGCGAACCGTGTTGTTGTAAAGAGAAATCATGTCCCAGATATCTGTCGCATCGCTGGATGCATCATTACCTGAATTTGCCCGCCGCATAGACGCACTGTTGCAGACACTCGAACTCGATTTATCTGCTTACAAAGCAGACCACATTGCGCTTCGGGTGAACAGCTTGGAAGCCGCGAAATCCCTGCATCAGCAGTGGTTGACCTGTGGCGAGGAGCGTTCGGTAAATGTGATTAATGGCCGTCCAATCGTGGTGATCAAAGCGTCGCAGGCAAGGGTGTTTGGTGATTGGGAAACGGATTGCGTGGAGCTGCCATACCCGGGTGACAAAGCCTATCCGCAGGAAGGGTGGGAACATGCAGAGTGGGTGATCCCCTCTACGGCGACGACGCCGGAATCATTTTTGGAAGATGTGTTTGCAACTTTCCCATCGCTGAAAGCGCGTTGGAGCGAACTGGAAACGCTCGGTGTGAAAGTGAAACTGAGTTCGCCTGCAGGCGAAGGGGAGCGCATTGCCAACCCAACCGTTGCCTTTAAATCCGGCGGCGTGTGTGTGAAGCTGCACCCGGTATCGCTGGAGCAAGTGATTGAAAGTGAAAAAGGAGCCTGAGGCTAATGCCGATCAGTTAAGAGATAAATGATCGGTTGAACGATCCAACAGATGGCTTATAAAGGCTCTAAGTCCCCATACTTAGAGCCTTTTATTTTGCAATTGACCACAGCCCTTACCCTCGCG